>JAGGRV010000479.1 GCA_021159445.1 Deltaproteobacteria bacterium
ATCGCCGGCATGGTGGACGGCATTAACGGGGTCATCGATGCAATGGTGGGCCCGATCAACATGACTGCCGAGTATGTGGACAGGATCTCAAAGGGTGACATCCCCGAGCCCATCACAGATGAGTACAAAGGTGACTTCAACGAGATCAAGAATAACCTGAACCAATGTATTGATGCTCTGAAGGGCCTGATTGAAGAAGACGGTGGAGTGGCTCTTGAGGCTGCGGCAGACAAGGACCTCACAGCAGGCCTGAAACGAGAATATCAGGGCGCATATGAAAAGATGAAAAATAACATCAATCAGGTGATAGCCAGCATGAGAGAGGCGCTTGCCCAGGCAGGCATTGCAGCCGAACAGGTGGGGGCAGCCTCCGGGGAGGTGGCCTCATCAAGCCAGGCTTTGGCCGAAGGCGCATCCGAACAGGCCTCATCTTTGGAGGAGACTTCTTCATCTCTCGAGGAAATGTCCTCCATGACCAAGCAGAATGCGGATAATGCCAACCAGGCAAATGCCCTCATGCAGGAAACTGGACAGGTCATTAAACGCGCAGGGAGGTCCATGAAAGACCTTACCGAATCTATGGAAGGGATATCCGGTGCAAGCGAGGAGACACAAAAAATCATCAAGACTATTGATGAGATTGCCTTCCAGACCAATCTCCTGGCCCTGAATGCGGCAGTTGAGGCGGCCAGGGCCGGTGAGGCCGGAGCCGGGTTTGCCGTAGTGGCCGAAGAGGTCAGGAACCTTGCCATGCGGTCTGCCGAGGCGGCCAAGAACACGTCTGTACTGATCGAAGACACGATCAAGAAGGTCAAGGTTGGATCAGACCTGGTTGGAAAAACCGATGGAGAGTTCAACGAGGTGGCAGAAAGCTCCAAAAAAGTCGGCGAGCTTATCGGTGAGATTACCGCGGCCTCAAATGAACAGGCCCAGGGTATTGAACAGGTGAACACGGCCGTTGCCGAGATGGACAAAGTGACCCAGCAGAATGCAGCTAATTCTGAGGAGAGCGCCTCGGCCGCTGAGGAGATGAGTGCACAGGCCCAGGAGCTGAACGGTATAATCGCCTTGTTTAAGCTAAACGGACATGGGGACACTACCGGCAGGGCAAAACAGATAAGCGCCCCCAAACGAAGGGTACATGACTTCAAACCGGTTCAACGGTTCCACAAAAAGCCGGCGACTGCAAAGCCGGTAACCCCTGAGGCTGTCATCCCGATGAACGATAATAAAATCACGGATGCCGATTTTCAGGATTTTTGATCTGATTGAATAGGGCGGGGCACCATACCCGCCCTTACCTCACTCTTTAGCGGTTAGCCTTTAGCGGTTAGCTATTAGTTTAATGATTACAGGATGTTTTGCTATTACAAACTTTCACCCGTTAGGTGTTATTTCTAATTAACGTAATGCCTTGATTTTTCAAAGCTAAACGCTAATGGCTAACAGCTAATCTCTCAACTTAGATAACAATGGCATTCACCTTTTTCTTCAGAGACCTACCGACGCTTCACGCCATCAGGGACTATGTAATCCCGGAGCTTCATAAAAACCGCTACATTAATGTCTGGGACGCTGGGTGCGCCATGGGTCCTGAACCCTATTCCCTCGCCATTATATTCAAGGAGACCCTGGGGCATTATGAGTTTAAGCGGCTGAAAATATACGCCACAGACCTTGATGAAGAAAGCCATGATTTCGGCAAGATTGTCTCAAAGGGCATTTATCCTGAAGAGACTGTCAAAAGGATACCAAAAGATATCTTTAAGAAGTATTTTTCAGCTAACAATAAGCCGGGCCATTTCCAGATCGCTGACGAGATCAAGCAATGTGTCACTTTCCAGAGACATGATTTACGCTCATTGGAACCGATCAGGGATGGTTTCGGCCTGATCGTATGCAAAAACGTGCTTCTCCATTTCCCGGAGTGCGATCGCATTGAGGTGATCAAGATGTTTCACAGGTCCCTTGCCCCTGGCGGCTTTCTTGCAACCGAGCAGACCCAGAAAATGCCAAGAAAAACAGCATATCGTTTTAAGCAGATTACACCGAACATAAAGCTGTTTCAGAAAGTATGAAAATCATAAATCTTACAGCAGAGAGCAGTGTGTACACATCCAATGTCTATCTTCTACTGGGCAGCTACAATGCCATGGATGATGTCAATACCCTGATTGACGTGGGAAGAGATCCTTCGATAATCGACAAGATAAGGCAGCTCGACACCGGGGTAGGCAAGAATAAGGTGGATAAGGTCATACTGACCCATGGACATTTTGACCATGCGGGCCTTCTTCCAACCATCAAGGATGAATATAACCCGGAGGTCTATAGCTTTCATCCATTTAACGGGGTTGACTATGCCTTAAGGGACGGGCAGACCATGAAGGTGGCAGACAGGACATTTGATGTCATACACACACCAGGCCATACCAGTGATTCGATTTGCCTTTACTGTGAAGAAGAAGCCGTCCTGTTTTCGGGTGATACATCATTGAGTATTACAACAACAGGCGGTTCATATTCGGTGGCCTTCCTCAAGGCCCTTGAAAAGATCGCAAGAAGAAACATCGCCTCTATTTACCCGGGACATGGCGATCCTATAGTGGATCATGCCAAAAAGCTGATATATATGACACTCGACAACGTCAGAAAAAGCAAGATTTTCTGATATGGCAATCATCTTTCATGAAATGGCGGATAACTTGATCATCAAGACAGAAAACATCAAACAAGGAGATCCAAGCTACTGCTGGGTGAATATTGAACTTGAAGATACTCGCATCGGCAAGGTAAGGATAAAGAGGATCTACAGGAAAATTATCATCAAAAACATCAATATTTTTCCGGAGTTTGAGAGACACGGCTTTGCAACACAGGTACTGAATCAGTTCAAGGAAACGGCACGTGAGATTATTGCAGACAAGGTAAGAGGTACGGCAAGGGGTTTCTGGGAAAAGATGGGGTTTTCCGATATGGGAAATGGAAATTACAGATGGGTTAAGTACAGTGTCCCTCAGTCACATAAGATATCCACATGCATCGCATCTCATCATAAGATTTGACATGGGGTTGGTGATGATGTGATGGATGTGGATGATGATGTGATGATGATGTGATGAGACTGAGCACAATAAATGATGGAAAACCGGGCGATTATGATCACAATGCGTGAGGATTGGTATGTTGAAACCATCGATTAGCGTGATCAAAATACTTCATGTAATCCTAGGTAGTTGTGGAAGGAGGCTTGCTTGGAGAAGGCATATTTCTTGCTTAAAGAACATCTGTTTGATCCATTTCCGATGCTTAATCGGGCATCCTTCATATTCTTACGAAAGTAGTTTACACTTTTTGAAGTATGTTTGATTCGTCATTCCCGCAAAGGCGGGAATCTATCGGATAGTCTCAAAATATGATTTGCCAGGACTTATTGAGAAGTTACCTCAACCACTTAACCACTTAACGAGATCTGAAGTGTAAACTACTTTTGACCTGTTGTGAAGGATGCCCAAATATGGATCAATTCCTGTGAGCGTTGAAGTTCAGGAGTTCCGGATGGAAATTTTAACACTCTTTTTTTCCTTTCATCTGTCCGGTAAGGTTGGAAAAATTCCGGGAGTACCGGACAGATTCCAGTATTTTATCATCCCTTACATCTGCTCCCTGCCCCCCTATAATGACTTAACTAATTGTAATTACATAAAATTTTATCCAGAATCATTTCTGGTACGCTTCTTGATTTATACTATCTGCAACGTGCAACGCGGGAGGGGTAATTATTTACTTCCCACCAAGTGTCAGTAGACCACCCAGGAGTGTGAATGGTTACCGGGAAGGCCAATCCGGTTGTAATAGACAAGAGGATTGAATCTCACAATGAATTTACTTTTCTATGCCAGAGAGGAACATGGGGCTGGTGAAAGGCTTCAAACGCTGATTGAGGAACTGGTTTCGGAGGACAATATAGAGATTTGCATGACGATCGGAAGCCTTTTCCAAAGGCTTCGCCAGCCCACATATGATCTGAGCATTGTAGTGCTGTTGGCCGCAGACAGCCAAGACCTTACAGAGTTACTTTCCGTTAGGGATCTGATCTGGGACCTTCGCCTGATCCTTATTCTGCCCGACAGACCTGATGAGGTCATTCCTATGGGTGAGACCGAGTTCAAGGACTTCTAGTATTGCACTTCATTAAAAAGTTGTCATTGCGAGTGTTAGCGAAGCAATCTCGTGACATAGTTTGTGAGCCTTGTTGAGATTGCTTCGTCGCTTCGCTCCTCGCAATGACAGTGTAAAAGTTTTCATGAAACGCAATACTAATCCAATAGTATAGGAATTTCCATTTTGAGTGCCGCTGCAATGCAAGTATCGTATAGCATGGAGAAAAACAGAAGGAAGAAGGATATTTCAGATCCCTGTCATTACGGCTTGTTCATAACCGAGCAGAAAAGTCGTGTCTCCCAAAATCCAGACGATGTCAAGGCATGGATGGAGCTTGGATGCCTCTATGAAGCCAAGATAGCTATAACAAATTATTTTGCCAAACGCAATTTTGTCATACGTCATTTTCTTCCTATGTATGTCCTGTTAATTTTTTCTTTTATCCTCCTCTTAACTATTATTGGCGTCACGCTTCCCCTGCTTGGATGGCAACGAATCGGCTTTATTTCTTTACTAATAATCGTTGCCGCAGCCCTGTTTCTGCGCTTGTTTTCATTAAGATATCCACCATCGGGCAGGAGATACTTCAGAAAGGCGATTGCCCTTGATCCTCAATGTGGCGAGGCATATATGTATCTCGGGCTGATAGCCCTCAGAAGGTATCAAAAGCGGAAGGCCTGCCGGTTGCTGGAGCAGGCCATACAATTGGGAGTAAACAGCAGCAGAATAAAACGGGAGTTGAAGTCCATATATGAAAGGGAATTTGTGGCTTTTTTCAGGGCAAAGACCAACAAGGAGACCAGACAGCAGGAGATCATTGATCGTCAACTGGGACAGATAAGAGAACTTCGCAGCAGGGTGTCGTCCCTTGAGGGTCTGATTGAAAGTCTGAGCGGTAGAGTGGAAAAGGCTAAGTGGCAGGGCCGTCATAAGGCAAAGTTACTGGACAAGGAGATGAAAGATCATATTTCGGCCATTCGACAGGACTATGAGAGGCAGCTTGTCACTCTCAAGCAGGCAAAGGAATCCGAGAAAGAGGCAAAGGAGTTGGCTGAAAGAGATTTTGTGAGATTGACCACTGAGGTAATGGAAGCAAAGTCGACGTTTGAAGGCAGGTCCCCGGCAGAGGCCGCCAGGACCGTGGAAGATATTATGGGCTCACACTTATGGAAGGCGCTTTCAGAACAGGTCAAATCTTATCTGACCACAGCAGAGCAGATATACACCGTGCTGCTTACTGAAGGGGAAGAAAGGCCTGATTACAGCTTGGTGGGCATGGAACTGTGTAAGGCACTGGAGACCGAGATAAATCGGATCCTTGTGGAGCCGTTTTGTAGATACCTCAATGGGAACAAAGGAGAGTTTCTCAAAATCAATCAGACAGGTGAAAATAGGGGCAGGCCATCTTATTTTATCTATCTTGCCATGGTTGTTGACCGGGAAAATTTCCCCGAGGTGACTTCTCTGACCCTCGGGCAGTACCACTTTGTCTTGAAACGGACCTTAGAGGGCGAATACGCCTTAAAAGAATACAGTAATTTTCTCGATGAGGTCTGCTCCGCAAGTAATGTAACCATCGGTAGTTCCTTTCTGAAAAAACTGGAGACGGTGACCAAGAGATACCGAAACACCATTGTCCACCAATCAGCCATGAACAGGGAGGAATTTGACCACATGAGGGAATTGATATTTGGAGGGGAGGAGGCACTCCTTAATAGCATGATCTCTACACATAAATCATCCTAACCTTATCATGAATTCCGCCAAAATCCTCTACAGCACGGATTTTCGGTGAACCCCGAACCTCTTAACTCGCAACCCGCAACAAACCCGGTAAGCAAGGACCCTTTCAGAAAACGTAGGGTTCTCTAAAAGGGCCCCCGGACTTTAAACAGTTCTTAGCTTAACAGCCTTCTATCATTTTCCTGGCAGATTTGACTTTCAGACTGACCTCATCACCTACAGAGGGCAAGAACTCCTTTTCTGCTTTGAGTAATATACAAGGACCGTCTTTTTCGCTGCGCCATATGATACTTCCTTTCTCCTTGACTAACGCCGAGGCCATATCATTCAGTGTAGTATCACTTTCAGTAAGGAATACAACCTTTGCCATGAATTTACCCATGCCCTTCACTTTCAGAATGATGCTCTGTTCAGACTCAAGTTTTTTAGGCAAGGTCCCTTGTATCAAAACCAGATTGGAGATTTGGCCTTTTACTTCGCATAGCTCTTCTCCGCGATCAGGCAGGAGATCCTTCAGCGCCTCACATATCTCCGTATCTTCTTTGACCACTACCGCCACCTTACCTTTTTGGCGAGCGGCATCACAGGTTGATGGCATGACATTCCATACAAAACACGCTACCAATAGTAATAAAACAAGATGAAGCTTTTTCATAGCGTAACCTCCTTATAAGGTATTGTAAGCCACTTGCAAGCAGCTTCGCAAGCGGCCCATATCAATATAGTATTACTTAGTGTGACAACCTTTACACTTTACAGGCCCGGTTGTCTTCTTGGCCTTGTGCATATTCTTGTGACATCCGAGACAGGTTTCATGATAGTACTTTTTCAGATTCTTCGGACCTCCTGCGGCGGCTAACGCACCAGACAACCTGTCACAGACAGGCCCCCTGGAGATTTCATCCTGCGAGCTGATCCCGGGATGACAGGCCGCACAGGTGAAGTTGTCATCATATTGTGCACCAGAGAAAGAAGAGTTTCCCTTTAGATATTCCTTCGCATGTGCTTTATGATTAAACCCCTTCACATCCTTACGATCCTCAGGCAATCCCTGCATTGACGGACATTTGGCCTGGAGGTTAATATCCACAACCTTTGTAAACTCCTCTTCAGCACTACCATTGTCTGCCATTATTTGGGTCTGCGTTCCCATAAGGAGCAGACACACGACTGCCAATACGCCAAACAGCCAGGGCTTCCATACTGCATGTATCCCATGGCTTTCTGTGGTGCTTTCTTGTTTGAACATCGCAATACCTCCTTTATTTTTTTATAGAAAAGCGGCCGCGTTCCTTGATTAAAGTATTGATTCCATCCATGGAAAATACAATGGACATCGGGTCAAATGCCACCCGACATCGCCACATATAGGCCCGATGTCGGGTAAAATTGAGTTTTGCAAAAGGCCAGTGTTAGTATATATTTTGGAAATCATCCGTTCCTGAATCAAAAACCGACGTATGTCAATACTGAATTATGGATAGACACCAGATCATAGGAAAAAACTTGTAATTACAGACCGTCCCCCAATCGGCGGACCGCCCATGGTAAGAATCGACGGCGACAAAGTCCGTAAGTTCAG
>JAGGRV010000496.1 GCA_021159445.1 Deltaproteobacteria bacterium
GATCTTGCGTCTTCAACGTGTCTCATTCGATTCACTTTAGAAGTACCGGTAATTAGTGCCTGAACGAAAACTAACCAAAGCTGTCATTTCGAGCAAAGCGAGAAATCTTATCGTACTGAAAATACAGGCATTAAAGATTTCTCCCTACGGTCGAAATGACAAAAAGAGGGGTTTTCGTTCAGACACTAATTAACAAACCAGACACTATAATCGTCAAGTATCTGATAGTTAATTGAACTTCTGCCAACAGCCTCTAAGTCTTCTAACGGCAGAGTAAATTTTCCCTTATCTGAGATACGGCAGACATTAGCAAGGATACCGTTATCTTCGTCATAATGATCATCAAAACTAAGGATTCTGTAATGGTCTGTGTATGAGGGCTGTGTCTTTTTCAATTCCTCATATTCATCTTTGTCACCTGGCCCTAAGACGTAAAACTCTTCCCATCTAAAGTCCTCTATTCCAGTAACTATACAGGGAAATGCAATGTTTTTATTCAGATACTGAAAATACTTTTCCAAGTTCTCATCATTAACAACCATGTTCTCTTCATCAGTCACTCTTAAAATGGCCTGAACCCTTTTCATTTTGGTCCGTCTCGATTTCATCCTTGATTAATCCTGTATCATCGACACTAAATTCTATTTCGGGTTTATGTATGGTTTTATTCTTAATAGCCATTTGCTTCTTCTTTGTTTTTTTCTTCTTGCTTGCTTTCTTAGCCATAATTTGTCTTCCTTCTTATTTTGGTATGGGATGGTGTTATGAAGCTAAAAGATAACTTGATAGCATAAAAATTTCCATTTTAGACACGGATTACTCCAATGAAATAGAAAAATAATGGCATTTCATGGGGCAGGCACGGATGGCCACGGATTGGGCGGTGTAATCAGGCTGTGCCCTTCACTTCCTAAAGAGATCGCTGTGAGTTCCCATGCGCTCCAAGCGTAGGCTCTCCTGATCCATGGCATAGATTAAGATCCAGTCAGGTTCAACATAGCAGTCCCGGCAGTTGATGAACTTTCCCATGAGCGGATGGTCTTGGTGCCGTGGGTCAAGCGGAAGCTCTTCAGCAGTTTTTTTGACGACTTTCCTTAGTTTGGCGATATTCTTACCACGCTTGGCCATCCGCCTTACATCATGGGAAAATTGACGCGTCTGAGATAGTCGCCTCATGTCTCCCAGCTATGGAACATCTCATCCAGGGAACCAAACTCCGTAATTTCCTTCCCTCGCTGGCTTTTCGCAATGGTCTCTTCCGTGACCTCATTGGGGATCTCTACCATAAATGGAAGTCCGTCTCTCAACGAGATCTGAGTGTAAAAAATGCGAATAGCTTCAGTTGGTGTGATCCCAAGGCGACGGAGGACGCTTTCTGCTTCCACCTTGGTCTCTGGCTCGATCCATGCGTGTACTACTGCTGTCTTCATGATGCTATTCATGTCACATATGCAACACAGATTCAAGGTCACCGGCGACGACAGCACAACGAAAAAATAAGCTGCCCATGACCGTACCACAGGAATAAGGCAACGTGAGAAACATGATTTAACTGCGTTATTCACAAAAACAGTGTATATTAAGGGCTTGCTTTTAAGCTGTTTCATCAAAATAACATTATCATTGAAACTACAGCACAGATATGGATCGGAAATTTTTTAGAAACAAAAGGGGCATAGATCAGCCAGGTCCCTGGAAGGATCGACTAAGACACTCATTTCTGCCTGTGATACGCCAACGCGGCGAGTATTATGCCGAGCAGGGAAAGGCAATACTGAAAGAGGTCTCACATGGAAAAATTATAGCTGCAGTCCAGGGTTCAAAGCTCTATACAGCGACAGTAGTTGACAGACATTCAGGAGACGGCAAAATTCTCGTTTCCTGCACATGTCCCTTTTTTCAACAGGGTTTTCCCTGCAAGCACCTGTGGGCAGCCATAGTTGAAGCAGACAGGATCTTGGCAGCAGGGGGAATGCCGACCCTTTCCGGCGATGATAAATATAAAAAGGCCCGGCCTAAGGAAAAGACCGATTGGCGAACACTGTTTACAGATGCCCTCTGGCAAGGAAAACCGCTAGCCGCTCCATGGCTGGATGGTTCCAGCAAGTTCGTCCTGTGCTACGACCTGAACGTCACTTCGGTGAGCGTAGAAGTGTCTGCCTTTGAAAGATACCTTAGAAAAGACGGTACACTGGGAAGAGAACGGAAACTTCAGGCAGCTACCATAGAACACAGGGGTCTTCCCAAGGTGGATCGTGCCATAATTGCCATGCTGGACAATGTGTCCGGGAGAACTTCAAGAAATAATTTTTTCCGATATTACCAGCCGACTCACAAAGATTTTGTAGACCTTGCCTTAGAACCAAGAGACCTTGAACTCGTCCTGCCTCTGCTGGCCGAGACAAAACGTTGCAAAGTATTTCACCCAGCCAAAAAACAACTGGCAGATCCCCTCCATATGGCAGTCCCATCTACTGCATTACTGGAACTGGCAGCAGAACAAAAAGCCAAAAAGAAAAAAAGGGAGCTTAAGCTCGTGCCATCAGTAAGGCTGAAAATAGATGGCAAAGACGTGCCGCTTTCGAATATACCTGTTTTTTTTCATACCTCGCCGGTGCTTTTCATATATGACGGGTATCTTTTCGAGCTGCCGGGACCCAGCCTTTCGTGGATAAGGGCTGCGTTGAAATCAGAAGAGATAGAGATATCCAGGAAAGACATCCGGGACCTTGTGGTCCAGGCAGAATCTCTTCCAGGCGCCCCTAAAATTCGCCTGCCGGAGGAGATAGCGCCCAAAACCATACAAAATTTATTTCCAAAACCATTACTTATAGTAGAGCTTGAGAAAGATCTCTTACAGGCCCAGGTCTTTATGAACTATGAAGATCTGGAAATAGACTGGCATGATCCAAGACCCTCTGTGCTGAATACTGAAAGATGGCAACGGGTAAAACGAAATAAAGATGCTGAATCCGAGGTCCTAATGGGACTATTTGACAAAGGATTTCGACAAGAGGACCAGCTATTTCAAAGAGATATTAAAGGTGCGGCCGAAGTCCTTTCAGAATTGACAGAAGATGGTTGGATGGTCCAGGGACAAAACAGAAAGCCTTTCAGGGGAGGTCGCATCACCGAACTAAGTATCTCATCCGGCATAGACTGGTTTGATTTGGAAGGCGGAATATCCTTTGGGAAACATGTAGTCTCGTTGCCAAGGGCCATTAAGGCATTTCTAAGGGGAGAACAAACGGTTAAGCTTGGTGACGGAAGCACAGGACTGCTTCCCGAGAAGTGGCTTTCCCGCAACCTGCCAGTACTTGAACTGGGTGCTGCGTTGGGACAAAAAAATCACGGCAAGACGCTCAGGTTTCCATCGACCCAAGCATTAATCCTGGACGTTCTGCTGGAAGAGAATGAAGTCGAGTCCGTTGACCAGCGTTTCCTTGAGATAAAAAATGCCCTGAAAAACTTCTCAGGAATTGAACGGGTCCCTGTACCTGCCGGTTTCAAAGGCGTCCTTCGGCCATACCAGGAAGATGCCATGGGCTGGTTTGCCTTTTTAAAGAAGTTCAATTTTGGAGGCATACTCGCCGATGACATGGGGCTCGGCAAGACAGTACAGGTCCTTGCATGGCTCGCAGGAGAGATGGAAAAAGGAAAACAAGGGCCGTCCCTTGTAGTGAGCCCAACCTCTGTCCTGTTTAGCTGGCAGGCGGAAGCAAAGCGTTTTGTCCCTGATTTAAAAATACTTGCCTATGCTGGAAACAATCATTCAGACCTTATTAAAGAAATAGACCAGGCTGATCTGGTAATCACCACCTATGGTCTGGTAAGGCGTGATATAGAAATCCTTAAAGATTTGCAGTTCAATTATATCATTCTGGATGAAAGCCAGGCGATCAAAAATTCCAACTCCCAGATTGCCAAAGCAGTGCGGCTGCTCAGGGCCGGGCACAGGCTGTGTCTGACAGGCACGCCGCTTGAAAACAACGTGGGAGAACTCTGGTCCCAGATGGAATTCCTGAATCCCAAACTCCTAGGTTCCAGGGCGGTCTTTGACAGGAGGTTTGCAAAACCTATAGCCCAGGGAGATAAAACGGCCCGGGATATCCTTAAAAAAATGGTAAAGGCTTTTCTCCTCAGGCGCAATAAAGAGGCCGTAGCCAAAGAAATTCAGGGAAAAATGGAGCACGTAATACTCTGTCCCATGACCGATGGACAGACCAGGATTTATTCCCGGGTTCGAGACCACTACCGCGCCTCAATATTGGCAACCATAGAACAGCAGGGTCTCAACAGGAGCCGCATAAAGATACTGGAGGGACTCCTCAGGCTTCGCCAGGCAGCCAACCACCCTGCCCTTATCGGAGAGGATAGCGCAGGATCAGGCAAACTGGACAATCTCATGATATTGATAAAAGAGGCCATTTCAGGTGGACATAAGGCCCTGGTCTTTTCCCAATTTACCAAAATGCTGGGGCTGATCCGTCGCTCCCTGGATTATGCGGGTATAATATATGAATACCTTGATGGGAGGACGCCCCAGGCAAGACGTAAAGACAGGGTACGCAATTTTCAGGACAACGAAGATATTAAGCTCTTCCTTATTAGCCTTAAGGCCGGCGGCCTGGGGCTTAATCTCACAGCAGCGGATCATGTATTTCTTGTAGATCCGTGGTGGAACCCGGCAGTGGAACTTCAGGCGGTCGATCGAACCCACCGCATCGGACAGGAAAAAAAAGTATTCACCTATCGCTTCATTACAGCCGAAACAGTAGAAGAGAAGGTCCTTGCTTTGCAGGAGAAAAAGCGTGAACTGGTCAGCGCCATCCTGAGTGGTGGGCAGGACATGTTACGGCAGTTATCCAGAGAGGATCTGGATCTCCTGTTCTCGTAATTACACCGGCAAGTGGTTCAGGATTGAAAAAGGAGACAGCCTATCAACTCCGTCCGACTATCAATGAACACGCCTCTGAATAATAGTGACAGGCATTGCCCTTTCAGCAAAGAACTATGCCATGGGATTTGTATCTATGCCAATATCCTGGAAAATATCAATCTAGGCTTAATTGCATTTGACACCAAAGAAAAAACCGTTGTTTTTCAGAACAAAACCGCCATTAATATGTTCGAAACAATTACTCCTAAAGATTACAAAGCACTCAGTGCCATTCTTCTTCCCAAAAGGATAGAAAATATTCACATAGAGGATATCCCGTCTCAAAAGACACTAAGGTATGGTGGCAGGTTCTTAGGTTATTCGGTTTATACTGTGTCCAATAGATATCTCTGGATATTCATAAGTGATATTACCGAGAAAGCAAGACTTGAATCAATCGCTGAAGCTACAAATATGATGAATAATATAGGATATATTTTTTTCGGAATAAGACACGAAATCGGCAATCCTCTTAATTCCCTGAAAATGGCCTTGAGTGTTCTGCAAAAAAATATTAACCGGTATTCTTCAAAAGATATATTGGAATTTCTGGACCGTGCTCTAAATGAGATATCCCGAATGGAATACCTTCTTAAGTCCTTAAAAAGTTTCAATATGTTTGAAAAATTGCATATCTGTAATGTAGACCTGCCATCCTTTATGGAAAAATTTCTTCCTTTAGTGAAAAACGACTTTGAGAAAAGGAATATTAAGATCAAAACCATATTCTCGCCGGATGTTAAATATGCTCGTGTTGATCCCAGGACACTTCAGCAGATAATGTTGAATATCATGATTAATGCTTATGATGCCCTTAACGATTCTGAAAGACCGGAAATTCTCATAACCATGAAAAGAAAGGAAGGTCTGATATGGATAAACATTAATGACAACGGATGTGGTATGACTTGGGAACAACAAAGAAATCTCTTCAGGCCTTTTTATACTTCTAAGCTACAAGGTACAGGCCTTGGGCTAACACTCACGAAAAAAAAGTTAGCTCAAATGAACGGAAATATATCGATCAGCAGTGTAAAAAACAAAGGCACCACAGTAACGATATCTATGCCGGAAGGTCAGGATAATAATAGCGAAACCGCCTGATTTTCCAAAAATAATCATATATATAAAGGAAGCCCCGGCATGAAAAATGTCTTAATAGTAGATGACGAAAAAGTTTTCCTGCTCAGTCTTTCAGACGGTCTTAAGTCATATTCTGATGAATTCAATGTCTTGATAGCTTTCAATGGAAAGGAAGCTGTCAAAATCCTGAATTCCAGCAAAATTGATCTGGTTGTTACAGACCTGAAAATGCCTGAAATGGACGGGTTTCAGCTCTTGGCATATTTGACCAAACATTTTCCTGGCATACCAACAATCGTGATGACAGCATTCGGCACGCCGGATATGGAAGCAAAACTCCTTGCTATAGGTGCCACTCAATATCTGGAAAAACCACTGGACTTCGATGTGCTGGCAGACAGCATCCGCCAACACGTTGCTGGAGGCGATTCCCAAGGGTATATTAAAGGCATTACCCTGGGTACGTTCCTGCAATTTCTGGAAATGGAAAGGAAAACCTGTACTCTTACGGTAACATCCAATGAACATATTGGCAGGCTGTATTTTCTGGAAGGAGAGCTAATTAATGCCAAGAGCGAGACAACGGAAGGTGAGCAGGCAGCCTACGAAATCATTGGTTGGGATGAAACAGAGATAGAAATTAATTATTCATGCGAAAACAAGACTAAGACAATAATTTCCCCGCTTTCTTTTGTCTTGATGGAGTCTTGTAAAATTAAAGATGAAGCCTCAAAACCACTTGAAGAACAAGAGACAAAGGATATTGAAGAAAAAGGGATTGATGGGATCGAAGAAATCGATTTTTTGGTAGACAAAAAGGAAGACGAAACAAAACAGGATTACATAGAAGAAAAATACGAAGAACATTTAGTATCACAACCTGGAATAGAGGATAAATCAAAAAACTCAGGCCTTATGACAGCACAAGAAAAGTTAGAGCCGTTTAAATCAATTATAGGTTTTTCAGGTATAGGGATTCTCACACCAGCCGGCGAACCACTTGTCATGTTGCCGGCCGAAGAGTCGAGTTTAATGGAAACTGCTATATTGGCCAACAATATACTGGTTAATGCCCAAAAGGCATCTCAAGAAATGGGGGCCAGTAGCTGTGAAATGATCCATATAGAGACAGATCGTATTCATATACTTGTGCGATGCTTAAATGAAGGCGAAGACCCATTCAAGGTCCATCCCGGCAAAGCTCACATACACATGGTCTTGGTGCTGTCCTCTGAGGCCGGTATCGGATTAGCCAAACTGAAAATGGCATCTGCGATTAAATCATTAGCAGATGACTTCAGGATTTAGAATATTTGTAAGCGTTTACAGGGCACCGCATCTGCTTTGTTGTCGGGCACTTGAAGTACAGGGAGTACGTCTG
>JAGGRV010000097.1 GCA_021159445.1 Deltaproteobacteria bacterium
ATGCTCGCTCCTCGCGCCTTGAATACAACAAAAAACCCTATTAATTTTTGTTCAATTTATTTATCTCCCGTTCCTATTCGGACAAGGGGAACAACGGGGTGCCGAATCTGGACACCTCGACCAACTTTGCGGCTATGACAGTTTTTGATTTGTCGCACATTACGGCTGCTCAGGATGCCCACAATATTTGGGCTGAGACCACCTGGGACCTTTTCGATGATGTCTACAATATTTTGCCCCATGCCCGCGATCTTTCCGATGTGGGCGGCTTTGGGGAAATCACCGAGTTTGACTACCAGACCGACATCAAGACATTAATGCTTGAAGGACTTCGGCTGATCGACGAGGCCGGATTGGATTTTCCTAAGCTCACCGCTGCTGTTAAAGACTACCTAGCAGTACAAGACGAGCTGATTATTTACGAGCGGAGCCCGGAAGATGGTTTCAAGCTGAAAGCAGCCAACGGGTTGAGCATCTGGTATCCGCCCACCTGGAACAAATACGAAACACGCGACGAAAGCGATGAGGTGTTTGGTTCAACCATGTATTATGAAGACCCTGAAATTGGTCTTGACTGGGTTTCAGACTCGAATTGGACGACTTATCTCTTCGAGTATTTTGACCGTGCCGATGCCGAACTGGCTGGCGATGGCATTGGGAGCGAAGGCGACGAACCCCAAAACCCGGAGTTTTCAAAAAGATCTGTGCGGTCGAGGAGGATTGAGGTTTTCCTTTTGCGTCTGCCGGGCTCCTTTGCCGGAACCCGGCAGACTCGCGCATATTTCACGGTACAGAACTGGATTATTGGTCTGATCCTGATGTTTTGCTTGGCAATCACTTTTCTCATTTAACAGGGTGAACCGTTCAGGGTTACCTTTCTACAAGGATTTAAAGGTTCATGTTAAAAGACGAACGTCGAACATCGAACATCGAACGTCCAACGTCGAATAAATTGAAGGCAGAACCAAAATGGATCTGTTCATTGATACTAAAATAAGCTAATACACTTTTTTAAAGATGTTGGTGTAATGAGTCTTTTTGTTTTGTGAAGATTGAAAGGAGCATCTTAATGCTAAAGAAAACGATTGTGTCATTGTTGCTTGGGATCTTCCTGGTTGGCGTTATCTTTACCGGCGGCTGTACCAGGAAAGAAGAAAAGAAAATATTTGTATTTTCCGGCAAGGGTCTAAAGATAGCGATTAATGAGATCAAGGATGCTTTTGAACAAAAGCATCGTATAAAAATACATGTAATCTATGCCGGGGGCATCACCAGCTTAAACACGATAAAAAAGACAGGGAAAGGAGATGTCTTCATCCCTGGCTCACTTGAGGTTATCAAGAAGGCAGGCGGCCTTGTGGATAATCACCAGTATGTTGCCTTGCATACAGCGGTCATTGGTGTTCATAAGGAAAATTCCAAGAACATCCTATCCCTTGATGACGTGGCAAGGCCTGGTATGAGACTGGCAGTCGGAAATGAAAAGACGTGCTCTATGGGCGCAGTAGCAAATATGATAATACAAAAATCCGGGTTAAAGGAACAATTAATCCAAAATATCGTGATAAAGGCTTCGACCTCGAACGAGGTAGCTGATTTGATAGTTCAAAAAGAAGTTGACTGTGGAATCATGTGGAACGACATGCTGGCACTGCCTAAGTATAAAGACATCAGGGGCGTTCAAATCCCTGCTGATAACAATACAATAACTGAGATCCACGTCGCTGTATTAGCGACGTCACAGGATAAGGCATCTGCACAGGTTTTTGCCGATTTTGTGGCATCAGAAGGAAAAACCGTGTTCAAAAAATACGGGTTTGGTGAAAAATGAAGATAAATCAAAAAATAATCAGCGGATTTCTAATGGTCGGTCTATTGATCTTAGTTGTTTCCTATATCAGTGTCGTTACCTACGAGGATCTATCGACGAACTATCAGAAGGTAGTGGGAGAAGTGCTGCCGGGCACTATCGAAGCACAAAAAATCGAGGTGACGCTGTACCACTGCGAATATCACACGGGAAAATATGGTTTAACCGGAAATATAGAACACAAGAAAATGGCTGAAGATATGCTGGCTGATCTGGAAGAGCATGTTGCAGCTCATAGATTATACCATGCCGGCCTTGATGATCCCAAAGTCATCCATATAATAGATGAAGGAGTTGAAACCTTCACAAGCTTTATTACGGAATATATTCTGTTAAAAGACAAGGGTGGTAGCAAAGAACAGTTAGATATCGTAGAAGTAAAGATACATCAGGCAACCCACACTTTCATATCTTCGGTCAGGCCGTATATGAGACAGCATCTAATAGATGCCGAAGAAACAATAAAAACAGCGAAACAAAAAATCGCCTGGACTCGCAAATTAATATTTAGTTTAAGCGTAATAGTCTTAACCCTTGCGGTTTTGTGGGGCTTTTTTGTTTCGCGCTTGATTTCAGCTCCTATCAAAAAACTAACCAAGGCAGCAGCTCAAATCGGTAAGGGTCATTTAGATACCGACATAGAGATTAAATCCAAAGATGAGATAGGAGAATTAGCTGTTTCCTTTAGCAAAATGGCCCAGGATCTAAAGTCTATTACTGTCTCGCGCGATGAGCTTGCCAAAGAGGTTGTTGAACGGACAAAAGCGGAAACCGCACTGCGGGATAATGAAGAAAGAATGAAAGCTATTTTGGAAGCTTCACCTGACATGATTTTTCAAGTAGATACGGACTTTAGGATAATATGGGCAAACAAAAAATGTCGTGACTATAATCCAAAGGCTGTCGGCAGTTTTTGTCATAAAGAATATCAAGGCAAAGATGAAGTTTGTGAGGGATGTCCCTGTTATAAAGCTTTAAAAACCAACCAAACCTCTATCTCCGTGATGTATCACCCGGCTATGGAAGGTGTACATGGGGAAAGTTACTGGGAGAATATTGGAGTACCCTTGCGAGACGACCAGGGCAATGTAACCGGTGCAATTGAAATTGCCAGGGATGTCACCGAGCGTATGCAGTCTGAGAAAGTTCTTCGACAAAGCGAGGAAAAACTTGCAGGAATTGTCGATTCTGTAATCGACCACATGATCATGGTGGACGAGCAATTCAATATTGTTTGGGCCAATGAAATCGCAAAGAAATTCTTCGGACCGGATCTGGTGGGTATGAAGTGCTATAGCGTATACCATGGGCATGACGAGGCCTGTAAACCGTGTATTGTAAAAGAGTGTTTTGAAGACGGCAAGGTTCATGAATTTGAAACCGAAATCAATATGCCGAAAGGGGATAAAAGATCTGCCTGGTGTACGGCCAGCGTTTCTGCATGGTCTGAAGACAATCGTCCAAAGATGGTTGTAGAGTTTTTGCGCGATATCACCGAACGAAAGCGGACAGAGGAGCAGATCGAGGCATCTCTCAGGGAAAAAGAAGTGCTTCTCCAGGAGATTCACCACCGAGTAAAGAACAATTTGCAGGTCATCTCCAGCCTGCTCAACCTCCAAGCGCGATATATCAAGGAGGACACGTATGCCGACATGTTTATGGAAAGCCAGAACAGGATAGTATCAATGGCGCTTATTCATGAGGAGCTGTACCAATCCAAAGACTTGGCAAGGATTGACTTAAATGATTATATACGTCGCCTGACAAACGCCTTGTTTCGGTCTTACGGTGTTGATACAGGCAGAATTGTGCTAACAATAGATGCCGCAGATCTTGTGCTCGGTATTGGCACTGCTATCCCGTGCGGATTGATCATTAATGAACTGGTTTCCAATGCCTTGAAATATGCCTTTCCAAAAGACAATAAAGGTGAAATCAAGATCGCTTTCCGCTCCTTTAACGAAAACGAGGTTGAATTGATTGTCAGCGATAATGGTGTTGGCCTGCCAAAAGATTTGGATTTAACAAATCCCGAGTCAATGGGCTTGAGGTTGATTCGTATTATGACGGAACAGATAGAGGGTAAATTAGAGTTGGATAGAAATGATGGAACAAAATTTCAAATAAGATTCAAGGAGATGGTTGGGAAGGAAAGGAAATAGGCCCATGACAAAAGCGCAGATTTTGGTCGTTGAAGATGAGCATGTTGTTGCCGAAGACATAAAAGAGAGTTTGCAGATTTTAGGTTACGCTGTTTCGGCAATAGCCTATTCCAAAGATGAGGCTGTTGAAAAGGCACAAGAGACGAACCCTGATTTGGTACTTATGGATATTGTATTAAAAGGTGAAACCAGTGGGCTTGAAGCTGCCGGCATAATACGATCTCGCTTCGATATTCCGGTTGTGTATCTTACGGCCTATGCAGATGAAAAAACCTTGGAACGGGCAAAGATAACCGAAGCTTTTGGATATATTATCAAGCCATTCAAAGATAGAGAATTACACACAGCTATTGAAATGGCTCTTTATAAACACAAAATGGAGAGGAGACTGAAAGAACGCGAAGAGTGGCTTTCGACAACACTTGCGAGCATCGGCGATGCAGTAATTGCCACGGACATGAAGGGTCGTATAATATTCATGAACCCTGTTGCCAGGTTTTTGACGGGGTGTGAGCAGGAAGATGCAACAGGGATCCCCCTGAAAGAAATCTTTAAAATTGTAAACGAGAAGACGCGTAAACCGGTCGAAGATCCAGTAGAAAAAGTGCTCAGTGAAGGCATTATTGTGGGTCTTGCCAATCATACCATATTGATAGCAAAGGACGAAACAGAAAGACCTATTGATGACAGTGGTGCGCCTATCAGAGATGACAAGGGGAACGTGATGGGTGTTGTGCTGGTTTTCCGGGATGTCTCCGAACGTAGGAAGACCGAACATGCTTTGAGACAGAGCGAGGAAAGATACCGCACTCTTTTTGAGGACTCCAGAGATGCGATCTATATAACGGCCAGGGAAGGCATGTTTGTTGATGCCAATCAATCTATGCTCGATCTCTTTGGCTATAGCAGAGAAGAAATGATAGGTTTGAATGCTCGTAAGATATATGTGAATTCGGACGACAGGAACATATTTCAGAAAGAGATAGAGCAGACAGGATCTGTTAAAGAATACGAGGTGAAGTTTTGCAAGAAGGATGGAACAAAAATGGATTGTCTGCTTACCTCAAGTGTTCGTCAAGACGACGACGGCAGCATTCTTGGATATCAGGGCGTCATCCATGACATAACCGAACGTAAATGTATTGAGGCCCAGCTTCACCAAGCTCAGAAGTTGGAGTCTATCGGTACGCTGGCCGGCGGAATTGCCCACGACTTTAATAACCTTTTAATGGGTATCCAGGGGCATGCGTCTTTGATATCGCTTGATATCGATCCTCACCATCCCAATTTTCAACACCTAAATGGGATAGAGGCTGCAGTTGAAAATGGGGCAAATCTTACCAGACAGCTATTGGGTTTTGCCAGAGGCGGCAAGTACCAAACCAAGGTAATAGATCTAAACAAGCTGATACAGATAAATTCAGAAATGTTTGGGCGTACCAAAAAAGAAATAAATATTCACACAAAATACCAGAAGGACCTCTGGCCGGTCGAAGTAGATCCGGGACAGATTAATCAGGTGATGCTAAATCTCTATATCAATGCATGGCAGGCCATGTCTCGCAGGGGAGATTTACACATCGAGACAAGCAACCTTGTTATTAATAAAAATGATGCAAAATCCTTTAAAGTAAAGGCCGGCAATTATGTGAAGATATCTGTTACAGACACGGGAGCTGGTATGGATAAAGCTACTCTGCAACGGATATTTGACCCGTTTTATACAACCAAAGTGATGGGCCGCGGAACAGGCCTTGGCCTTGCATCTGCTTATGGAATCATCAAAAATCACGGCGGTATCATCAATGTTTACAGTGAAAAGGGCAGTGGGGCTACCTTTGAGATTTTCCTGCTGGCTTCGGAAAAGCAGGTCATAATAGAAGAAAAGCCTGCCGCCGAGATTTTAATGGGCACACAGACTATTCTGCTCGTTGATGATGAGGATATGATTCTCGATGTCGGGGAAGAGATGCTCAGAAAATTGGGCTACACGGTGATGTTGGCTAAATCCGGAAATGAAGCCATAAAAGTTTACAAAAAACATAAGGACGAAATTGATCTGATCATTCTCGACATGATCATGCCTGATATAAGCGGAAGTGAGGCTTACGATATAATGAAGGAGATCAATCCCAAAATAAAAGTCCTCCTGTCAAGCGGCTATAGCGTGAACGGCGAAGCTAAAGAAATTTTGGAACGTGGCTGTGATGGGTTTATACAGAAGCCCTTTAATCTGACAACACTATCTAGAAAAATAGGAGAGATTCTGGATCTGAGCTGATAGGAAATCGCTTTTTGCGATCACCCCGTTTTTACGGAAGAGGCTTTAACACCCAAAGAAATCCAAGTAGCCGGTCTTATAAAGGAAGGCAAAACAACCAAGGAGATCGCAGGCTGGAAGTTTCCTAATAATTTTTTTATCGCTTATTCTAAAATCTCCCTTATATTATGAGACAATTCTTTCATGCTAAACGGCTTATGAATAAAACCAGTACAGCCTCTTTTTAAAATCTCGGTAGCTTCACCGTCAATACTGAAACCACTTGAAAGCAGGACTTTTATGTCTGGGTCGATCTCCTTCATACGGTCATAGGCTTTGCCACCACCCATATTGGGCATGACCATGTCCAAAACAACAATGTCTATCTCATCCCGATCTTTCTTATAGACATCGATGGCCTCTTTTCCATCCTTGGCTATGAACACCCGATAGCCCATTGCCTCCAATAACTCTTTGCCTACTTCTCGGATAACCTCTTCGTCATCTACAAGGAGAACTGTTCCTGTTCCCTTAATGAATGACCCTGTAGTTTTGACAGCCTCGTGGACCTGTTTTCGTGATGCAGGCAGATAAATATTAAAGGTCGCCCCTTGTCCAATATTTGAATGGACATCAATATATCCGCCATGACCTTTTATGATACCGTAGGCGGAAGCCAAGCCAAGACCGGTGCCCCTGCCCATCTCTTTGGTAGTGAAGAAGGGCTCAAATATGTGATCCATGGTCTTTTGGTCCATCCCTGTGCCTGTATCGGTCACCAATAAAAGGACATAGTCACCAGGTTTTGGATTATATAGCTTGTTCTTTATATCATTGTGGGTGACATTCATGGTTTTCAGGATAATATCCCCACCGTCAGGCATGGCATCAGCAGCATTTACAAACAGATTCAAAAGGACCTGCTCTATCTGTCCTTGGTCTGCCTCTATTGCAAACAAGCCCTCGGCAAGCTCCTGGTGGATCGTAACCTCTTTTCTGGTTCTGCCCAAGGTGTCAGAGGCCTCTTTCACTAATTGGTTCAGGTCAAACGGCATGACCACATTAATTCACATACGTTCAACCCCAAGCTCGTGAC
>JAGGRV010000536.1 GCA_021159445.1 Deltaproteobacteria bacterium
CTAGAAACACACAGAATAACGAAATAGGATTAAAGGATTAAAAGTGCAGGGGCAGAAAAAGAAGGACAGCTCCATGTGCTGTTTGAGAAACGGCGTGTGAGCTACTGCGTCTTGATGGTAAACGTGATATAATAAAAATATATATGAACCATGTTTCAGACTTTTTGCAGTGTAATCAGCCATGAATTAACCATGAAAACAATTTCCCGGTCGAACATAAAAGAACAAGTTTCCTTTTTTGCACAAAAGCATAAAGAGATCATTGCTGTGTATCTTTTTGGTTCCATAGCCACCGGAAGGAATAAGCTTGATAGTGATATCGATATTGCCATCATGGTAAATATCAAGGTATCCGGTTTGACAAGGATCGCCTGGGAGACCAGGCTGTCAGAATTAACTGGCAAGGATGTTGATTTAATTATTTTTGGACAATCAGGGGCTCTGCTCCGTCACCAGATTTTAAAATACGGTAAGCTTTTATATGAAAAAGATTTTCACGCTCGAGTGGAACAAGAGGTAAGAGCAAGGGCAGAGTATCTTGATACCCGGTGCCTCTATCAAAAGCTGGCTGCTTGATATGGTAGACAAAGAACTTCTTTCCAGAAAACTGTCATTTCTTCAAAATTATGTATCTGAGCTTAAGCAAGCGGATGATATCAATTGGGAGAAATACACTGTAGATCCCCGGACAAGGGCCTTTGTGGAAAGGTACCTTCACCTCGCGATCGAATCTGTTTTTGATATTGCCAATAACCTCATATCATTTCATGACTGGCGGGAACCAGACAGCTATCGGGATATATTCGTAATTTTATATGAAAACAAAGTCATACCAAAAGAAACCCTGCATTCATTTCAAGAAATGGCATCTTTTCGCAATATATTGGTTCACCGGTATGAAAAAATCGATGATGAAATTGTATTTGGAGTTTTCAAGAAACGCCTTGTGGACTTCGATCTGTTTGGATTACTAATAAAAAACTGGGCTGAAAAACAGTAAGGTCAATGGTAGGCGTTCACAGGTTCAGGGTTACCTTACGAGACCTCGGGCCAACTGCCATGTCTCAATATCATCAAATCGTTCCCCTGATGCCTTCTAAATTCAGAACTCACGAATCAACGGTTCAGATTTGCAGTGGACTCTGAACCTTGAACCTGTGAACAGTTACCTTTATTTTTAAAAGTAGAGTGCTTTGGCGTGGTTTCCGTATCGAGGTCGGAGACGGGTGACAGGGCCGCTTGATTATTTCCAGCCGCCTTGGTGACGTGCCTCTGAAGGGGAGATGGATACAAGACGAGGCCTAATGTCTTATCTATGTTGAGCAATTAGCCATTAGCGTTTAGCTTTGAAAAATGGTTCATCACGGATTAGTGTGGTAATCCGTGATGAACAGCTATTAGCATTTAGCTTTTAGGTGTTAGTAACCTATTTGGAAAACAGCAGCAAATTAACCGCTAACCGCTAATCGCTAACAGCTAATACCTAAGTTTGTAATAGCAAAAATATTCCGTAATCATTAAGCTAATAGCTAACCGCTAAGTTTTTGACGGTGATTTAATGCAATGAAAGATTTAATTCTGATGGGCGAAAGTTCAACTATAGAATTCAAAACCGAGGACGCCCACAATGACAGTATCGCAAAAGAAGTAGTGGCCTTTGCCAATTTTCTCGGAGGCAAGGTACTCGTGGGTGTCGGCGATGACGGCACGGTCCTTGGGGTGAGCGACCGAAAAATTGAGCAGCGGATTGTACAGATATGTCGCAACAATATAATCCCTTCCTTAATCCCGCAGGTGGAATTTGCAGAGGTTGAAGGGAAAACCATCTTGGTTGTCGGCATCCCAAAAGGATCCAACAAGCCTTACAAGGTGAGGACAACGGGTAAATTTTACATCAGGGCCGGATCTTCCTCGATTGAGCCCACAAATGAGGAATTGGTCAGACTTTTTCAAAACGGGGAATTGATTCACTATGAGATCAAACCTGTTAATGGCGCTTCGGTCAACGACCTGAACAGGGGCTATTTGAATCAATATCTGCGGGAATTTCGCCGGATTGATGAACCCTTTGAGACAGAAGAAGAATTCTTGCAGGCCCTGCGTAATCTTAATCTATTGAGCAGGATAAATGGTGAGTATGTGCCCACTATTGCAGGGATGATTCTGTTTGGAAATGACCCCAAAAAGTTTCTTCCTCAGAGCATTGCCCAGGCCGTCTGTTTTAGAGGAGAAGACGAGTCAAACGATATCATTGAAATGAAAGAATTCTCCGGATCGGTAACTGAGGTCATGGAGGGGCTGCTCCGTTTTGCTGAGCGCAATTCCAGAACTGAAGTAGATTTTCAGGCCGGCATCAAGAGAAAAGATCTGGAACAATATCCTGCCACAATTCTACGGGAATTGATTGCCAATGCCATCGCCCACCGGGATTATTCCGTATGGGGGGCATGTAACCGGCTTTATATTTTTGCCGACCGGCTGGAGATGCGAAGCCCGGGCAGACTTCCCAATACCATGACCATTGAAGGCATGAAGATGGGTGTTTCCTATCATCGCAACCCAATTATCATGCAGACACTTAAAGATTACGGTTATGTCGAAAAGATCGGACGCGGCATTATAAGATGCAATCGGAAACTGCGAGACTTTGAACGTAGAGAACTGGAGATCCTGGATCTGGGAGCAGAAATCCGGGTTGTTCTTTATAGTGAATGATCTTGGGCTAAGGGCCTGGAAAATCCATTTTCCGCATCGAACAACTTAGAATACACTGAGTTGTACATCCAGTTCTAACTTCTTAATTCCATAGGAGCCGAACAAATGCAGGAAATCAATGTCGCAGAATTGAGAAAACATACAAAAGCCTGTTTTGATGCGGTGGAACAGGGAGATATGTTGATTAAAATTCCAACAATTACAGACATTACGCGCGTCCTTTGTTAATTGATCTCCGACTTCCTTCCAATTCTTTTCGGTTCTAACGCCCTGTTTTCTCGAAGGAAGATTAGATATGTTTTCCCCTGCCAGATGAAGATAAAAGAATATCCATTCATGCCGGCATGTTTTCAAGTCAAAATGCTTTGTGGAAAAATTAGAAGTTTTGCTGATTCCAGCTAAAGGCAATCTTGATTTTGATCTCATTTTGGACTATATTTGGGACTAAAAAGGAGTCGATTTATGAAATATAGCCAAGCCATAAAACCAATCAGTTATTTGAAAGCTCATGCATCAGAAATTATCCGGGACATTTCAGCAAATCAAGATACCATGATTATTACTCATAATGGAGAAGCGAAGGTGGTAGTTCAAGATATTCGAGTCTTCGAGGAAACACAGGAAAGTATGGCCATGCTGAAGATGTTGGCTCAAAGTTCTGCAAATATTAAGAAGGGTGAATATAAACCTCTTGATAAGGCTTTTTCTGATCTGAGGAAAAGAATTGAGGATGCTCAATAGAAATGAAATATCAGGTATTCCTGACAAATGAAGCGGAAGAAGATATTATGGATATATATAACTACGTTTCAACTCATGACTTGCCTGGCAGAGCGGATAAATTATTTGATAAATTGAAAGATACTTGTCTTAGTTTAAATGAATTCCCTGAACGCGGACATGATCCTCCGGAGCTGGAACGGATTAATGTTTTTGATTTTCTTGAGATCCATTATAAACCTTACAGGAGCATATATCAGATCAGAGATCATAAAGTATATATTCATTGTGTAGCTGATGGAAGGAGAGATTTACAGGAGTTGCTGCAACGAAGATTGTTGCGATAGATTCAAGGCGCGAAATTTATAACATTTTTTTGGACAATATCCATTCTATGCGTTAAATTTTTAATAGAACCGAAGAATTGCTTGAGCAGATTGAAGGAAAGAGGTGTAAATTGTCATGGCACTTACTTGTGAGGCCTCCGTATTTGTAAAAATCCCATGTTATTTTACCGGGAAACTGGTTCTTGATACGGACAGAGAAAGGATCAGACAGAAAATGGCCCCGTTCCTGATGGAGGAGCTTGGCTACAGGATTTCGGACTTCCAGCTTGACCGGGAAATCCTAATTGAAATAGACGGGCAGAAAGTACTCTGCCTTGCGGATTTGGTGGCGCATATTGACGATCGTTTTCTTATGGTTATCAGGTGTGGACCGGGCTCTGTAGTTACCCGGGAATCCGGTACTATTGCAATTGCCCGGCTCCTTGAGCCTGATTACATAATACCCTGGGCGGTCCAGGCCAGCCTTATTGAGGCTGCCCTGCTGGATGTCCGGGGAAAACGGGCAGTTGCCTACGGCTGGGATGCAATACCTTCCAGGTCCAAGCTCATTGAAATGACCTCCGAGTGGCCGCCCCCACAGCTTCCGGAAAAGCGCATACCTGTGGAACGTCAGATTCTTTACTCCTATGATACACACGGGTGAAAGAACCGGTTAAAGACGTCAGGTGACGTCTTAATATGCAAGTAGTTGAAAGCGAATAGTTAAAGAGTGCCCTGGTTACTCGCCTTATTCTCAGGCCTCCTGTTGAGCGTCTGTTTTCCGCCTTTTTCATGTTTTCCCGCAGTTGCGCTGGCCCTTGTGCCATTGATAGAGGCCGTGTGGGGCAAGGGATGGCATTATGCCTGCCGGATGGGATTCCTGGCCGGTATTATCCATTTCGGCACGCTTCTATGGTGGATATCGCCTACTATTTCCCATTATGGGAATTTGCCCGGTTGGGTTGCGTGGCCTGTATTCGGGTTACTGGTATGCTATCTAGCTATTTATCCTGCCATCTGGTCCGGTCTTTTGGGGTATTGGACTGCCGGAAGCGGAAGGTTCCGCCTGCCTTCATCACTTGCCCTTGCCGGGGCCTGGACTCTGCTTGAGTGGGCCAGGGGCCATGTGTTGAGCGGATTTCCATGGGGATATCTGGCCTACACCCTGGAACCTGTTCCATCCCTGATCCAGACAGCAGAGATCTGGGGACCTTACGGCCTTACTTTTTTGATTGTTTTGCTGAATGTATTGATCTGGAAGTTTTTTAAGGGCCTTCTGAATACAGGCGCAAAGGATTCGGTCTTTTTACAGGGTAAGCGGGTAAGGCTGGCCCAACTGGGCCTGTTTCTGTTTTGCCTGGCGGGTCTATGGTTTTTTGGCGAATGGCGGATGGAAAAGATTGCTCATAATGATGATCGATTTCCTGAACTCAGGGTCGCTGCCATACAGGGTGCAGTCCCACAGGACAAGAAGTGGGATCCGGCCTTTCAAGTTGCGACACTTAACACTTATGGTAAGCTTAGCTTAACGGCCGTTGAAGGACTCGATAATTCGAAAGTGAACCGGGACAATGGGGCCAAGGCATCTTCCCGGCTGGTTGTCTGGCCGGAGACTGCCACACCTTTTTATTTTCAGATTCCAAGTCTATTAAGTGAACAGGTCCGGTCCGTGGCGAGGGATATTAATGTTGCCCTGCTGTTCGGGAGTCCTGCGTATCGTGTCAATAGTGCAGGCAATGCCGAATACTTGAACAGCGTCTATTTCCTTGGCCCTGATGGTGTCATTGCAGGAAGATATGACAAGAGGCACCTGGTTCCATTTGGGGAATATCTGCCATGGGGATGGGTGACTGCGTGGGCCCAGGGCCTTATACCCGCAGTAGGCCAATTCAGTCCCGGAATCACATCCATGCCCCTTTCCCTGCAGGACCTTCATATTGGCGTATTGATATGTTTTGAGAGCATATTCCCAACTCTCAGCAGAGAAACCGTGCTGGAAGGGGCCAACTTCCTGGCCGTTCTCACAAATGACGCTTGGTTTGGCCGTACAGGAGCGCCTTATCAGCATGAGATCATGGCGATATTCCGGGCTGTTGAGACCCGCAGGTGGGTGGTGCGAGCGGCCAATACGGGCGTCAGCTCACTGATCAGTCCATGTGGCGTGAGAACGGCAAAAACTTCGCTGTTTGAGCCATGTTATATAGAGGGGCGAATTCATCTTCGCAAAGGTTATACTTTTTATGTAAAATACGGAGAAATATGGTTATTATTATTTTGTTTATTTTGGGCAGTAGTTCCATTCTGGAGAAAAGTCCAAAAGGAGGCATGAGATGAGTACGACTACAGATAAAACAACAATAAATATACAGGAAATCAAGGAGCACTTGCATGATCTTAGCGAACGTTTAGAGCTCCTGAGGGGTTATCTTTGATCGGGAGACTTTGGATAATCGTCTTGCTGAAATAGACAAGGAGATGCTCCGCCAGGATTTCTGGGAAGACCCTAAATCCAAGGAGTTTCTAAAGGAGCGATCTTTACTGATAGAGCAAAAAGAGAATTTAGACCATCTTTCCGAGCAGTATGAAGAGCTTGAATTACTGTTTGAAATGGCAGAAGAGGAAGAGGATTTATCGGCCCTTAAAGATGTAAGTGATGGGCTGAAGGAACTTGATGAAAAGATACACGGAGTTGAACTCTCAAGACTTCTTTCAGGTTCGCACGATCGCAATAATGCTATTGTAACAATTCATGCCGGGGCAGGAGGGACCGAGGCCCAGGATTGGGCTGAGATGTTGCTGAGAATGTATCTCCGTTGGTGTGACAGGCGGGGGGTTGAGGTCAAAATGCTTGATCTTATGCCCGGAGATGAGGCCGGTACAAAGAGTGCGACATTTCTGGCTGAGGGACTCTATACCTATGGCTATCTGAAGTCTGAGGCCGGTGTGCACCGTCTGGTTCGCATTTCGCCCTTTGATGCTTCGGGGAGGCGGCATACCTCCTTTGCCTCTGTATTTGTAGCTCCGGAGCTGGATGAGACCATTGAAATTGATATTAATGAAAAAGATCTACGTGTAGATACATACCGGGCCAGTGGCGCCGGCGGGCAACATGTCAACAAAACAAGTTCCGCTGTCCGCATCACTCACTTTCCAACAGGGATAGTTGTCCAGTGTCAGAATCAGAGGTCCCAGCATAAAAACCGTGCCATTGCCATGAAGATCCTGCAGGCCAGGCTCTTCGAACAAGAGAAGGCAAAGAAGGATGCGAAAAAGCATCAGGCCCATGAGAAGAAGAAGGAGATAGCTTGGGGAAGCCAGATCAGGTCCTATGTGCTACAGCCCTATCAACTAATCAAGGACCATCGCACAGGCGTAGAGATTGGCAATGTGAGTGAAGTGCTGAACGGAAATCTGGATCCTTTTATCGAGGCATATTTGCGGGATCAGGTTTCAGTGTAA
>JAGGRV010000586.1 GCA_021159445.1 Deltaproteobacteria bacterium
GGTAAGGGAAAACGATAGGCAGTCTTTCCTTGAAGCAGGTCGGCTACCAGAAGCGATTACCAAGAACGTAAAACGTGGCAGACATGCAAGATACATCTCTCTATGGCATCCTCCGCTTTCCGAGATTTGGGACTATCTGATGGCCAACCCAAGATTCAAGGATATAGCTGAGCTTCATCAGGGCATTTGGTGGAATACTTCTCTGGAAAATGGGAAAAACAGACTTATATCACCTAATCCAAAGCCTGGATTTAAGAAAGGATTGGATACTATTCGAGGGAAGATAGAGCCATATCATACCAAGGGTTTTATATATCTAAATATGGATGAACGATATCAGCGTACGACGGCACATTTTTTTTCTTGGGAGAGTCCCAAGGTTATTGCCAATAGCCGAAGAATTAGTCGCGGGCCTTGGCGGCTTGTTGGTTATCCAGACTCAGACGGCTTGGTATGTACTAAGAGTTTTATTGGGATTTGGCCGAAAGCAGACATGAATGTTGAAGCCCTAACAGCTATTATTAATTCACCAGTAGTGAACGCGGCACTTTACCTTAAAAGCTATGGACGAGACAATTCGATTAAAATATTGGAACAAATTCCTATCCCTTTCCCCACAAACATGAATAAAAAGGATATATCTCGCCTGGTAGGGTATTATACTAAGCTTAGGTCTGAAATTGGAAGAGAATTATCTGAAAAATCATCCATTCAGAAGTGCATTCAGACCCTTATGGAAATCGACGCTTTGATTTTGAAAGCCTACGATTTGCCTCCAAGACTCGAACGAAAATTACTGGACTTTTTCCGAGGACACCCACGACCTGTTCCGTTTGATTTTCCTGATTATTATCCTAAGGACTTTAACCCCTACATTCCATTATACAAATATCTCGAAATGGATTTGAAACAAGCAAGGGCAGGAGAACTTCTAAAAAAAATTACGCCCTTTGATTCCGAAGACATGAATGAATTTTTTAGAGACATTGAGGCAAGACAGTTCTAGTGGACGGATATTTGTTGGATACAAACGCAGTCAGTATCCTTTGGAATAAGCGGCATCCTGAACATGATATGGTCAAAGATTTTTTCGCAGGCTTCTCTCATTCCCCCGTCTGGCTATCCACTGCAGTCCTGGCAGAAATAGAATATGGGCTGAAGATAACCCCAAAGATGGATATAGATAGTCAGAATCAAGTCAGGCGCGAAATATCGAACTATCCCCTTATACTTGATATTGATAAGCATACCATTGGCCCTTATTCTGATTTGAGGGCAGAGTTGTTTAAGAAATATTCACCAAGAAATCGCCGAGGAAGATTGCGTGTAAAATGGCCGGAAGACCTTATTGAACGAACGAGTGCTAAGGAACTTGGCGTCCAGGAGAATGATATCTGGATTGCAGCACAGGCTATTCAATACAATTTGATACTGGTCACCGACGACTACATGCAACGACTTGTAGAGGTATCCGAAAACTTGGACTATCCTCTTCAAATTGCAATATGGAAATAGGGATTTCCCTAGTCCTCCCTCCTATGGAGTAACCAAATGACTAACAAAATCCGTTGGGGACTGGATAACCCCCATCCTTTTTCGCAGATGAAGACGGAGTTATCTGGGAAGGGAAGTATGATGAGTACGGCAACCGGAGGATCGTGGATATTGCCGGGTGCGCCATACCGTTGCAGAAGATCGAGACTATTGACGAGCCTGCCTCCCGTGCCTATGTGCAGGGCAATTTGTTTGATCCAGTCAAGGCACATCGGGACGACTTCCGTAACCTTCTGATCTGGGGCGACAATAAGCTGGTAATGGCCAGTCTGCTCAAGGAATTCAAGGGCAAGATTGACCTGATTTACATTGATCCGCCTTTTGATGTAGGGGCGGATTTCACAATGAATGTTTCCATTGGTGATAAGAAAGAGATTGTCGGAAAAGACCAGTCCGCTTTAGAGATGGTAGCTTACAGGGATATGTGGGGGAAAGGAACGGATTCCTTTCTTCATATGCTTCACGAAAGACTTACTATTATGTTTGAATTGTTGGGTGATACCGGATGCATCTATGTTCATTGTGACAACACAATGGGGCATTATATCAAAATCCTCATGGATGATGTTTTCGGTAAAGAGAGGTTTCTAAATAATGTTGTATGGTCTTATCAAACAAGACATTCCAGTGATAGATTTTGGAACCGAAAACATGATGACCTTTTGTTATATAGGAAAGGGGATAAATGGGCATTTAATTGGAATGACGAAGATGTCATTCAACCTCTTTCCTCTGTGACGATCGCCAAATATAAGCATGAGGATGAAAAAAGGAAATATAGACTTTGTGGTCGTTTTCTTAAAGATAGCCCTATAAAAGGGGCAAAAGATGTTGATCCAAAATGGGAGAAAACACACCCAGAACTTGTAGTACGGGACTATTTGAGGCCAGGAATACCTCCAAACGACTCATTCTTCTTACCCATGGAAAATCAATCTTCATCAGACCGTACTGACTATGCTACACAGAAGCCAACAGCTCTTTTAAAGAAATTGCCTCATCCAATGAGGGCGACTTGATCGCTGACTTTTTCTGCGGTTCCGGCACCACCGGCGCGGTTGCCGAGAAACTTGGGCGCCGCTGGATCATGGCGGACCTTGGCCGATTTGCCATCCATACGAGCCGAAAGCGGTTGATCGGAATTCAGCGGGGACTGCATAATGCCAACAAGCCCTATCGCTCCTTTGATGTCTACAACCTCGGCCGCTATGAACGCCAATGGTGGCAAAAAGACCGGCTGAAAGGCGCGGACGAGGAACACCGGCGGGTGGTGATGGAATTTTACCGGGCCGAGCCGCTGCCCAATGCGACGGGGTTGCTTCATGGGCGAAAGGGACAAGCCTTTGTGCATGTGGATGGAATTGACAGCATTTTCACCCGCGACGAGGTGCGGGCCGTGGTCAAGGCGGCGCGGGAGGCCGGGGCCAGTGAGGTTCATTGCCTTGCGTGGGAGTTTGAGATGGATTTGCGGCTCATCTGCCTTGAGCTGGAAGCAGCCGAAGGCGTCAAAATAAAGCTTATCCCTATCCCTCGTGAAATCATGGAAAAAAACAGAACCAGCCCCCCGCCGTTCCTGGAAGTGGCGGTGCTGGAGGCCGAGCCGGTCTATCGTAATAAAAAAGGCCAGAGGACGGCTGATATCAAGCTCACCAAGTTTCTGCCGAGTTTGGCCGAGGTGCCGAGCAAGGAATTGGAGGTGCTCAAGGAACGGGCCATTAAGAGCGGTTTTGATTTTATTGATTTCTGGGCTGTGGACTTTGGTTGGCTGGAGGGCAAGCCCTTTGAGCACCACTGGCAGGATTATCGCACAAGAAAGGACCGGTCATTAAAGACGGTCAGCGATTTCGGGTATGACAAATATCCGACAAGCGGCAGGTATACCGCCTGCGTCAAGGTGATCGACGTCTTCGGCTGCGACACCAGCATCACGGTGGAAGTCGTTATATAGCTCTGGCATATGGAATTGGGTATTTCAGTGCTAATTCCGATAATATCGGGCTTTCCTTGGGAACCAAAATGAATACAGAAGAATTAAAGGCGTTTTTAGAAAATCTGTGTTTGATGCCTTCAGAAACCGAGTGGGTTGAGTTCAAGAAAGCAAAGAACAATATCCATTTTGACGACCTAGGGAAATATTTCTCGGCACTCAGCAACGAAGCCAATCTGAAAAGACTGGATTCCGGATGGCTCGTTCTAGGCATCACGGACAAACCACCCAGAAAAACCGTCGGCACAAGATACCGGCTAGGTCGGCCCTCGCTCGACAAACTCAAGAAAGGAATCGCTGATCACACAACCGACCGCCTGAGTTTTGAAGAGATTCACGAACTCCATCTACCTGAGGGACGTGTTCTTATGTTTCAGATCCCTCCAGCGTTACGTGGGGTTCCCACGTCGTGGAAAGGGCATTACTATGGGAGAGAAGGCGAATCTCTGGCCCCTCTCAGTTTGAGCAAAATAGAACAGATTCGTAGACAGGCCCTCCGGGAAGACTGGTCCGTCCAGGTCTGCAAAGGGGCAACAATTAATGACCTGGATCCGGAGGCAATCTTAAAGGCACGTGATGAGTATAAGGTAAAATATCCTCAAAAGATTGAGGAGGTAGAAAAATGGGATGACATCCGGTTTCTCAATAAGTGTAAACTCACCATCCACGGGAGAATCACTAACGCTTCAATTATTCTTCTCGGCAAACCTGAATCCGCAGCATTGCTGAGTCCGGCAGTGGCGAGGATCTCTTGGTTTTTAAAGGATGAAAACAACAGAGAAAAAGACTATGAGCACTTTGATCCGCCATTCCTGCTGAATGTGGATCGCGTCTTTAGCAAAGTGCGTGATTTGAAATATCGCCACATGCCAAGCGGCACCCTTTTTCCTATGGAAACCACCCAATATGATCATTGGGTCATTCGAGAAGCCCTTCACAATTGTATTGCTCATCAGGATTACCATTTACATGGGCGCATAAACCTTGTTGAAACCCCTTATATGTTGATTTTAACGAACATGGGCAGCTTTTTACCGGGGAGCGTTGAAACCGTTATCCAACAAGATGCACCACCTGAGGTATATCGAAATCCATTCCTGGCATCCGCCATGGTTAGTTTAAATATGATCGACACACAGGGTGGGGGCATAAAGAAGATGTTTGAGACCCAGATGGGCAGATATTTTCCTTTGCCGGACTATGATTTGAGTTAACCCGACAGGGTTGCGGTCAAAATTCGAGGGGAAATCCTTGATGAAAGATACACCCGTCTTTTGATAGAGAGGACCGATCTTGACCTGTGGATGGTAATTCTTTTGGATAAGGTCCAGAAGGGTTTTCATATCTCTCATGAGGAACATAAGTCCCTTAAAAAATACAAGCTTGTTGAAGGACGGTACCCTAACCTTTTTATATCATCACGGCTTGCTTCAGCTACAGGGGAAGAAGTGCTGCATATTCGATATAAGGGTCTCGATAAGAAATACTATAAGGATTTTATCTTGGCCTTAATTCGGGAACATGGTCCCATCAGCAGGAAAAAAATCAACGAACTTTTGCTGGATAAATTACCGGAAATTCTTACGGAAAAACAGAAAAAGACTAAGATTCATAACCTCCTTTCTGAACTCAGCAGACGTGAAGGAAAGATTGTAAACCTGGGATCGAGGAAGTATCCAAGCTGGATTATGAGAAAAAATAAATAATAAAAAAACTATAAAAAACTATAAAAACCCTGGCGGTAAAAACAATAATGTAAATGTTATCAAAGGGTTGGCCTTTTGTTAATTCCTGTCTGTTCATAGGACAAAGCAAAAAGAATATCCATCATAGAGGCTTCCCGGAGTGAAGTGTTGAACCCGCAAAATAGAATGTGAAAATAGGAGACAATCCAGAAGATTATTTTTTTATATGGATTAGTTGGCTTTAATTTTCTTGACGTTTGAAAAGTAATGAGGGTGTTGCGCTATAGATTACAAAATGGAATAAGAAGAAATGTGGATAATTGACATCAGACACTGGCTTAATGAACAGAAGGACGGACCGGCTGTGCCTCAACTGAAGTTAAAAGTAAGAAAACTGGCGGAGGTCATAACCTATGCAACGTTATGTGACCGTGGTCTGGCCGCTGGAAAAGCGCCGAGATGCTGGCGGCGGCCGAAAAGAAAATCCTATAAAGGCATTTTACAGATTCAATTTGAGATAGATGGCCGGATACACTGGTTCTGCCCCGAGTGTGCTGATGAAGGACTTGTCGACGGTTGGCAGGGATTGATATGGGACATGAGTGACGGGATGATTCATTGAGTATCTCACAAACATTGCCAATATTCTGGCCCTGAAACAGGAGACCGAAGGGATGATCCAGGAGTTCTTGGAGGGATGAGCAATAAGACAATAGCAACAGGTTCACAGATAATTATCTATCAGGCAGAAGATGGGAATATTAAAATTGATGTCAGGCTTGAGAATGAAACTGTCTGGTTGACCCAAAAACTGATGGCAGAACTTTTTCAAACCACGTCGCAAAACATAACGCTACATCTGAATAATATTTTTTCAGAAAAGGAATTGAGTAAAAAAGCAACTTGTAAGGATTTCTTACAAGTTCAAAAAGAGGGGGAGCGACAGGTTCAAAGAACCAGGATATATTTACAAAAATTATGGACGACAAGTCCTTTGGTGATGTTGTGAAAGAATGGATGTTGCTTAAAGTTTATAATAGGTTGAATGTAATACAATCGGAATAATGGTCTGGTACCAATTTGGGACAAACAGGGCGAACACATAGGTTCGTCCCTACGTATAACCGTGAAGAATATCAAAGACCTGCCTGCTCATAATCGCCCCAGGGAAAAACTTAAGGAAAGGGGAGCATCCGCCTTAACTGATGAGGAACTGGTGGCCGCAATTCTGGGGAGAGGTATAAAAGGCCGGGATCTCAGAACGATATCCCGCAGTGTTGCTAGACTGATCCGCAACCACAGGGAAAATCTTACTATTGAACACCTCACGGCGGTGCGTGGAATGGGCCTGGCAAAGGCCGCCCAGATCCTATCGGCTTTTGAACTGGCAAGACGGTATCTGATTAAGGATGCTGTAAAGGTAACCGGGGCCCAGGATGTGATACCTCTTTTGGCCGATATTGCCGATAAAAAACAAGAGCATTTTGTCTGCATTTCCCTTAATGGCGCCCATGAAGTGATTGAAAAGAGGATTGTCACGATTGGGCTGGTTGACCGTAGTCCGGTTCATCCACGTGAAGTCTATGCGGATGTCATATCGGACAGGGCCGCGGCTGTCATTTTTGCCCACAATCATCCATCCGGCGACCTCAAACCGAGCAACAGCGATTTGAAAATACAGGAACAACTGACAGAGGCAGGGAAGATACTTGGTATTAGAGTCCTTGATCATCTTATTGTGACAAAAAAAGGATACTATAGTTTTCAGGAAGCAGGGCTGATTTGAAAAATGAACATCGAACATCGAACATCGAACGTCCAACATCGAATAAAAAACAAATACCCAATACCGAACATTCAATAGCTATTTCTGTTTTAATCCACCTAACTGTAAGCGTTTACAGGGTACTGCAGATGCGAGGCGTACGGGTACGCAGACGTACTCCCTGTACTTCAAGTGCC
>JAGGRV010000333.1 GCA_021159445.1 Deltaproteobacteria bacterium
CCCAGGGTTCTGGAGATAGGGTAAATGCTGCGGTTGTGTAGAGAAAGTTTACCCTGTTGAATAGGGTTCCCTTCGGGAAATTCAACATGGTGAACGTCCTTATCCGGGGAGGCCTGTCTCTCTAAAGTGAGGCCGTATCTTTATTCGTCCCCCACTTCCACACCTTTAATTGGTATAACAGGCCAGAAATTATAGGCGAATATCTGGCATAACTTCATAATGTAACCACGTCCCCCATTACAGGTCATATTTTCTGAGGTATATTACTCTCAAAAGCGTAAACTACTTTGGGCTAATTATGAAGGATGCCGACCTAAACAATCAATTAGGGGCATTATAATTTCAGTTTGCACCGTATCGCTGATAGACCGCCGCGCCCGGTGAAACTGGCGAATGAAACTGTCATATTGAGAAAAAGGTCAATCTATGAGAAGAGGATGGTCGCTATGATGAACACAACAGTTGAGAAAGATATCCATGAACAACTGACACAATTGCCGCTCGAACGACAGCGACAAGTACTTGAGTTTGCTCGTGCACTTGCAATAGCAAAGGTTCATGGTGTGCCGGGGCAAGATTTATTGCATTTTGCGGGCACTATTGATCGTGAAGATCTCACGGACATAGAACAAGCTATCAAAGAGGGATGCGAAAAGGTAAATCTCGATGAATGGTAAACTTTTGTTGGATACAAATATCGTGATTGCAATTTTTGCCAACGATGCAGCAGTGATGAATTCATTGGCTGATGCAAATGAGGTCTTTCTGCCAAGCATAGCTCTGGGTGAGCTCTATTATGGTGCTCACAAATCAAGCCGCGTGGAGGCAAATATTGCGCGCATAAATGAATTTGCAGCCAGCAGTTCCGTCCTGACTTGTGACACAAAGACATCGCGACAATATGGAAAGATAAAGAACCGTTTACGCGTTAAGGGTCGACCAATTCCAGAAAATGATATTTGGATTGCAGCTATCACCAAACAACATGGATTAACACTGATTTCACGTGATGGACATTTCAAGGAAATCGATGGCTTGTCGATTATGGCATGGTAGGCGTACTGGTTATGTGTTTTTGTACCACCATCAGCCATGGCGCATCATGTCATCGACACTGGGAGCTTTGATGTATTGAGCGGGGTTTTGTCAAAGGGGACGTTTGTTTCGAACGTGTCTAAAATCCTTCTTGGCCATAGCGTCTGTCTGAGACTCCTAGCACCATGAAATACTTCCTGCAACGCACAAGCGACTTGGTCCTAATCAGCAAGCCCTGCGCACGCTCTGGACGAATGGCCCCCTTCTACTTTCCCGTCAAGAACGCTCGGAACGAACGTCCCCTTTCCATATGTTTGGGGCTTATTTCAGCCTTTCCGATATCCAGTCCGGATCCCGGCGGCAGTCCAGAACAGCTCGGACGCGTGCTACGCCGTCCTCAATTCGATAGTACACGGCGAAAGGAAACCTCTTAGAGAGCAGACGGTAGTAGCCGTGATGGATGGCATGAATGCCGCCGTACAGGCGCAGTGACTGAATATCGGACCACAGGGAATCAAGGAAATAGTCACCTAAGCCGTCGGCCTGCCGTTCGTAGAAGCGGAAACCGTCCGCGAGGTCGGCAGTTGCCTCTTCAAGGACCTGGACCTTCACAACCTGGACTTTCACTTGAGTCGCTCGCGCACCGCTTGTTTGGCTTCCGCGATATCCAGGAAGCGCGAGGCGCCAGCGGCTATGCGCTGTTCACGAGCGCGCAAGACGTCAGAGTGCCAGGACGGTGAGGGTACATCCTCGGATGCGCGGGCGAGGTCAGTCCAAATCTCCTCAATCGCTTTCAACTTGTCCGTGGCGCTCATCCGTTCCAATGGAATGGCGATTTGCATGGCAGTTCTCCTAATGCATCTGACTATATTTTAATGATTTTAATGCCTGGACGGAGACAATCTCCATCTTCCCCCTGGGGCAGTTGCTTTCCCACAATCTTCTTGATGTGGGTTCTGATCTGGTCTATGGATCTCATTCTCATGCCTCTAACGCAACGCGTCACTCGCCACTTTTGGCGAGTCGATGTGGACGCGCTGGTTGTGTGCCGGGCACGGCACACGTTCTTAAGGGTGAGGTCATTATAGCAAGCTCGGGCTATAATGAGCAAGTCCCAGACCCAGCCTGATGGAGGCGAAGGGTGTAGCGTTATGGCAAGGGATATCCGGTAACGGATATTCTGAAGGAGGCCGCTTTTCTATGGAAAGGTAACGCAAATGTACGGGGCGACGTACAGGAACCGAGTCAGGCGAATCTGGCTGGGACCAGCCCGTAACACGGGGTTAAGTCCTCTATCCATCTATAAGGGCCAGGGGCGTATACTCGGCGCCCACGTGGAGAAAGACGTGTGTTCACCCCGGGAGGTCCGTTGTATCTCTTGTGACGGCTGTTTGAAACTACCGGAATAGGGTAAACCGGTTTATCAAATATCCCCGGCGCTGATGGAAAATCGTATCCTGACTGTCAGCGAGCCAAACTCTGTAATGAGAGGACACCACAAACCTTAAGGAGGCGACGGCAGCAGTAACAAAGAGTGAGCAAGCCGCAAGGTGCGCCTATCATACAACGGAAGTCAGCAGAGGGCATAGTAGCCAGTGAAACGAGCCCGGTGAATAGAAAAGCCGGGAGGTCTTACACTGGTGAAGGCCCAAACGGTGGCCCCAATGGTGGGGATAAATGAGAGAGGTAGTAGGAGGTATGTACTTATGATCATAATGCAGCAGTCGTCTGAAATGACCATAGCGTCATATCTTACCGACCCCTCGACAGGAGGAAACCGACTCATGGAAATTATCTGTGAGTGGGAGAATATCCGCCGGGCCTTGCAAAGAAACCTCGGACTTTTTCCCCGGACTTCATCTCCTGCCTGATCAGCCGAACCGCCTTGGTACGTGATCCGTATGCCGGGTGGTGTGGGAGGGGCGGTCAGCGATGACCGTCCCTATCCCGATAGACAAAAGGCCTATATTCACAATACTTAAAAACATGTGTTGGTTTTAGAAGAAAGGAGTGTCAAAAAAATCATCCGTCCCCAACAATTCGATATACATTTCAACGAGCGTCTTGAGATTCTCAGGACCGCCGATATTTATCCAATCATCTATTGCGCCTCGGAAGCAGAAGCGTTCTGCTGTAAACGTCCTTCGCTCTTTATCCTCAAGACGAAATCGGAGCATCGCCGTATAATGTTGATTTGTGGCATTGACAAGCGCATTCATGGCATCATCTGCCGTCATTCCTGGACGAAGCGGGGTATGTTTCAGGAGATCGCTAAAGATACTTTTGAAATTCCCAACATCAGCACCTGACTCATAAATCGTAATATATTCATTTTTACAATCGATGAGATACCGTTTTGAGCGTTGCAATGCTTTGACAGCCTTGTTGACGAGTAGTTTCTCAAGATCGGTGATCAGTTGGGGACGTATCTTTCGTAAAAACACCTGGGCATTTTCTGGATGCTCATAGATTTCATATCCATCGGGAATCCGGTCAACTACTTCACCTTTTCCCTGTTGTTGCGCTGAGAAAAAATATCGAGGCTTTCCACTCTTGGTTTTCCCCTCACGGAGATAATACGTCTTTCCAGTCCGATTTGTGTAATTAACAGCCATTGTCTCGTTTTCCTATGCAATGTCAACGAAGCAGTCAGGAGCAGCCAAGGCCTTCCACCGACTTTATTAAAAACGATTAATATTCGGTTTTACTTCATTTCGCCAAAACGGCTCCGGCCTTGGCTGTCCTCTGAACTGACAGGTTATACTGGATATGCTTTCATACCAGCTCTCATTGCGCCTTCAATAGTCCCATCAACCAGTTCACTTCCAGGGAAAAAGCATTCTTCAGGATCATATATTTCTGTACTCCATTTAAATATTGCAAACTCCCATTCGTTGATTTCTCTAAAATACTCCATACGGCTTACAGGCTCTTTTTTACCATATGCTATTCTGTCAAGATAAAGAAATCTTCCTTGAAATCTTGCAATGTAACGAACGTCTGTCGTTTTAAGTTCCTGTTGGTTGAATTCTTCTACGATTACAGAGACTTTTTTTCGTATTTCATCAGGTATCAGTTTCTTTCCCATAATCAATCTTTGCCTTGAAGTATATCGCTCCGAGTGAATTCGGTTGTTGGCTGATCCTATTCCGCATGCAAAGCATCAAGAACAGCATGGGATTCCTTGATGCGATTCGCAACAATGCCTTGGCAGGACCTTCCGGTTTTCTTCTTCCTTGCTCCCAGTTCTGTAGAGTACGGACACTGACTCCAATCATAAGTGCGAATTCATTTTGTCCCCTAAATCCCTGAGGGGCGTCCCTATCCCGATGGGAGATTAGGACTCGTCGTCATCAGTCATATACTCCCACATTTCATTTTGATGTAACCATATTGGGTCGGCGTTTCTGCGGATGAATTCATCAGCATCCATACCATCAATTGTTGGCGGACGCTTCACTCGCTTCTGCTTTCCATTTATGAATATGGTCATGTATTCTTTTTGTCGCCGCTTCTTTTCCGCTTTTTCAACGGCAGTCAGTTTTCGTTTCGACTTTGCCATGATGGGTATTGCTCTGTTTATCTTATATAGCTGATTTGCTGTGTGCGATTGCGTTTATCCTTTGATAGTCCTCCAGTACTTTATCCCTGGAGCCCCGTTCTGGCATTCTGGACATCGTCTTTCATGCATATCGGATCCATTTGTTCCATACACATAGCCACAGATGGTACATTCGGTCTTGTATGCATATTGCCCATGATCGGTCCCTGGAACTCCGCAATGACCGCAGCACTGCTGACCGTTAGGATTAAAGTATCCAATTTCTACGGATTCTCCGCTACCTTCCTGCCATTGAATTGGCATATCGATATCGTTCATATTTATTTTCCTTCCCAATCGCGGCGCTGACCCGCGAGCATCGCAGGAGCCTCAGGGTGCTTGCACCATGAGGCTCCGAGAACGTCAATGATGAGCAGTGCCGAATAAAGGGCGGGATGGATTAAAATAAAAAATACTTAATTAAAGATCGGCAACTATGAAATGCCCAACCTTTAGGCATCTGCTCAATCATTTTGTTAGCCATAGCATTTTCTTTTGGTCGTCAAATACGTAGCTTCTTTTTAAGCTTTTTCTCGGTTTTTAAATCACCACATATCCGTGCTGTTGCAGCCTGACTTACAATTCCCAGAGGTGCCGCAGCATTAATTAAAGCCTTTTTAAACCTCTGCGATGGTTCAGGGTTGCCCCAGATTCTATATACATCTTCAGCTATCTTTGCACAAAGAGAATCGATGTCGCCTTCGCAGTCAAGATAGCGTTCTCTGTATTCCTTCACACGAATAGCGTCACCGTCATCAAGGCGCTGTGTCAATTCTTGGTCAAATTTGAGTTGATCACTGAAATGGATATAATTCCACGCAAACCCAATAACACAGGTAAGCTGAAAAGCTTTTAACGCTGAATCGAGTTCACTTCCTTTTTCAAGCAGGGGTGATATATCCCTAACAGGGGCACCCTCGCTCTTCAGACCAGAAATTCCTCCGAAAACAAACTGTTCCCTTATTGCTCCTAGTTCGACGGTCAGTTTCTCAACTATATGAGGAAAACTCGCATTGTTTAGGATAGGATTTTTAGGGCGGAAGAAATCAAAAATGCCCATCTCTGTCTCCTTAGGTGGCTAATCGCGGCGCTGACCCGCGAGCATCGCAGGAGACCAGGGTGCAAGCACCCTGAGGCTCCGAGAAGCGCAGTCGGGTCAAGTGCCTTGTTCTGGCGCAAGGCGACAGAACAAGGTGCTTGACGAAGTCAGCGCCGCGATTCTCGGCGGCGTAGCCGCCGAGAACGTCAAGGGTCACTTGCCGGGCCATCATACTTGAATAAAAAACGGGCAGCTATTCCCGGTCAAGTGGACCCGCTGGTTGGGCATATTTCCTAGAATTCCAAAAAGTTAGGCCCCTATTTCGTACTATCATTCGTCATTTTTAGAATTGGAATTCACTAGGGTACTATTGGCGCTGAGGAACTCATCCACTACCTTGATAGCATTTTCGTTCCAGTCGTTCGGATTCTCGTTGGATTTCAATCTCTTCACCAATTCTTCAAAATTCGTTAAAATTTTGCTCTGCTGCCGAACGTCGGAACGAAAAGCAACCGAACCTTGATGCTCGAACTTTTTTAGCTTCAGTCGATAGTACTCAAGAATTTTTTTCATCAGATGAACTCGGAGTTTCTCGAGTTTTAAAATAAAATCTCGATACTCAATAATTTTCTTAAACACACTGGCAAAATGACTCGCAACATCATCAGTAGAACGAGATGTGTTTAATTCTGTGCGAGCATCTTCAAAATCTTGGGCAAAATTCACATAAGAAACCAGCTGAAGCTCAGTGACATATTTATCTATAATTAGGAATGCTACATCCTCTTTATCAGCAACTGAGACCACGGCTTCTTCAAAGTTTGCTGTGCCTTCAGCAGGATGAGCGTTAACAACTGGCTTCAGAACCACTTCCTTTTGTCTGTCCATTTTTATGGTGTTGAATTCTTGGGTCACTTTGACTAGTTGCTCGTTGGCGCGCAGGAGCTTTTCGCTAACTCGACGGAATTCATCGGCTGACTGATTTGCACTGGCCATCCACTTAGCTGATTCTATCTTTTTATTTTCAAAGGCAGACTCAAGTTCCTTAAGTCTCTCTTCTCCTTTTAAAATTAAATTTTCGAGACTTTTGATTTTATCCTCTCGGAAAGCAATCTGGCCCGCCATTGTGGGGATGCGAATTGACTCGTAGAACCAAATGACGATTCCAGCAACAACCGACGCAACAATGAAGGCGGTTATCATCAACTGGCCTAAGTGTGAGTTTCTGAACTTGTCTATCATATTGAAATTTCAAGCAAAGTGATTAACGGATTCCTGCCCAACGCTACGGCTCAGGGGCGGCAAACAATGCGGGGCAAAGAATTGCGAAAAACCAGTGAGCGTTTAGCGGAGCACTGACTTTGAAAAGCCGCCGCGCTATTTGCCGTCCCTTGCAGCCGATTGTTGTGTGCCGGGCACGGCACGTATTCTAAAGGGTGCGTTGAGCTTATCCTATGTTTCAAAGCTCATCAAGTCCCAAACCCAGCCGGATGGAGGCGAAGG
>JAGGRV010000067.1 GCA_021159445.1 Deltaproteobacteria bacterium
CCACGGGTCTCAATACCGCTTGAAGTGGCAGAGCGGCTAGGACTTACCGATGCCAACTTTGTCGCCCTTGAAGTCAAGGACAACTGCATTATAATCAAAAAGGCCAAGGTGGTGACAGAATGACCGCTGAGAAGATCAAAAAACTCCAACACCTTTTAGCCGATGCCTATTCTCTTCTTTCTATTTCTCAGCAAATTCTATCAGGAACAATAGTCGAGCCCAGGGATCTCGGCTACGTCAGGAAGAACATCAGGGATGCTATGGCCATAATTAATGACGTGGAGAAGGCCCTTGATGACCTCAGAAGGGCAGAAGAGCAAAAAGTAAAAGTGATAGACATAGGCCCCGAGGATCTTGTCTGATCTTTTTATAGTTTTGTGGCCTTTTTTAGGAGTTTTATCTCGGGCAGCTGTTCTAGCATGTCGAGAATTGTCTGCGACGTCTCGCTTATCTTCTTGAGTATGTTGTAGCACCTTAGGGCGTCCCTCTCATCTGCGGCGAGCTCAAGGCTCATGAGCTGGACTTTGATCGCGCCGAGGCCCCAGCCAATGTACTTCCACGAGAACTTCTTGACCGGGATGCCGACCCTGAAGCCCTCGGCCCTCAGGTGCTTTTCTGCGACTATTGCGCGGGCCTCGTCCGTCACGATAAAGAGGTTGTCCTCATAGGGCATTGACACGTCAACCACTGCATCGAAGCGCTCCTTATACCTCCCAGGGTCAAGCCCGGCCTCCCTGAGTATGCGCGAGAACTCTTCCCAGAGCCTCTCGACGTCTTCGTCCGTGAGCACCCTCTCGCCCTTGGCCTTCCTCTCCTCAGCCTCCTTCAGCTCTTCAACTGCCTTAGTGAGCTCTTCAAGTGTTAAATCTGTCCTCGTCTTGAGCGCCGTCAATGTGCCCCACAAAACATAGGCCCTCCTCGTCTCCACCGCCCTCTCCATCTGGGCCAAGTCCGTGGCACCGCGCCTCGCAAAGCCCTTGATCGCCCTCCAGTTCACCTTCGGGGCAGGCCTTGGCTTTGGCCTGGGCGCCACCCTCTCCGCCTCCTCAGCCGCCCTCCTCACGTCCACCCGCGTGGGCACTTTTGTTACCTTCAACAGCTTCTCATAGTCCTCCCTGAACGTGAGCACGTTCACTGGATTGTGTTCCTTGTTGACTATCCTCGCGATCCTGTACAAGTGCATGGCCGTTACCGGGTGGCCCTTGATTATCCTGATGACCTCACCCGTCCCCTCGTCCCTCACGGGTATTACCCAGGTGTCATAGGTGAACCCCTCGAGCCTCTTGTATTCGGGTTTCCCCACCACTTCGAGCTTCAGCAGGTCGCAGAAGCGCCTTACCTCCTCTGGGATCTCTTCCATTTTAGGCCCTCCTCCAGAACCCGTTCCCAGTCCGCTTCCGTCGGGGAGGTCGCCTCCTCGATTACTAGCTCCCAGTCCGCCTTCCCCTCTTGCTCCGCCATCCTCTCGGCCCTCTCTCTAGCCCTGATGCCGTCCGGCGGCTCGACTGGTGTCCTCCTCCCCTCGAGGACTTCCCTCGCGTACCTTGACTTAGTCTCACCGACGATCCTGGCCGCTTCCTCATACCTCCTGTATGCCTCCTCGGGCAGCCAGGTGGTGAGCGGCGGGTCTTCGATGTACTTCACCGCGATGTCCGCGAGGATCTGGTAGTAGTCCCACGCGTCATCAAATTGCCCCTCCTTGATCAGCATCTCCATTGCGTCGAAGACTTCCTCGGCCTCTTCCCTCGCGGGCTCGGGCAGTATCTCCCTAAGCCTCCTAAGCTCCCTCAGGGTGTCCTCGGTACTCTCCTTCGCCATCCAGTAGGCGAGGTTAGAAACCGACGCAACAATATCTTTGGCCAACCCCATATGGCCCACCTCATATGTACCTTACAGGTTATCTAAAAGTATTTTTTGAGCACCGACTCCCAGTCGCCCGTGTCCTCTTCAGTCTCGCCCTCCTGCTGCTGCCCTTGGAGCAGGGCTAGTAGGGCCTCGACCTCAGCCTTCTTCTTCAGCCACTGCTTGTTCCACCGCTCAAGGTCTGCGAGGACTTTCTCGATCTCCACGGCCTCCTTGGGGATATAGACCCTCGCGATCGCCTCACCGCCTCCGGGGAGCTCCACGAAGTCAAAGATCATTTCGAGGGCCGTCTTCGTCTGGGCCTGCCTCTTGAAGGGGAGGTTCCTGAATATCTTGTCCTCGATGATCCAGTAATAGCCGTCGTCATAGAGAACCGCGTATTCTAGCTCCCTCACCACCCTCCTCATACTCACCGACCCTCCTGAGCAGCTCTTTCAGCGCCTCCTCATAACTCCTGAACCTCGCCGCGTACCTCTTCCACGCTATGTGCACTTTAGGGTCACACCAGATAACGATCCTCTCCTTATTCACCCTAGTCACCTCATACACAAAAAAGAAATTAGGGGGTTATAAACACTTCTATACGAGGTGATGGGTGGTGGCCCAGGTTCCCATAAGTGTTAGTGAGGCCCTCGGTATAGGAAAGCAGACCGAGAGGGTCTACGTGCCCAGGATTATACACGTCGACTGGAAGAGCCAAGTCCACGTTTTGATCGGTGTCGCCAGCCACGTCGCCTGGGCAATTCTAGCAAACAAGTACAAGACCATAAGGCTCAGGGGTTACGACAAGTTCAGGGAGCACAAGCAGCTGACCGGTGCCCTCATGAAGGCCTGGTGCTGGGAGCTCGTCGAGGACAAGATCAAGGCCGTCGCCTCAGGAGCTCGTGCCTGATCTCTCTCAATTTTTCGGGGTGATTATTGATGATCAAGGGTGTAGGTGGGCTTGAGAAGGCCAGGCTCGGCCTGGAGGCGATCACCGAGAACTACAAGAAGAAGATCAGCGCGAGCATACTCCCGCCAGACCCGCTCAGGATTGCCAAGAACGTCCTCAGGATCCCCGTCGCAATCGAGCACGCCCTGCCAGTCCCACCGATCCTCGAGACCATACACAGCAACGTGACCGAGCCCCTGATCGAGGAGCTCCCGAGGCTTCCCCTGACTGGAGACCTCCCCGTGGTTAAGTGGAATGAATGGTTGAGGGAGTGATGAGCCATGGCCCCACAATTACCAACTCCTGAAAAGTTTACCGAGGCCCTCGCCGGGGCCTTGTCATTCCCGCCAAAGCTCTCAGCAATCGCCGAGCTGCTCGCCGAGCCCGAGAGGATCTTTGAAGAGCAGGCCGCGGCAATGGGCCTCCCAGTCCCGACCGGGCCAATGAGGACGCTCGCCCAGACCCTCTCCGGTATCGAGGCGACGCTGCCAACGCTCACCCTACCCGTCCCGACCGCGCCCACCACGCCGACTACCCCGCCCGCAGGAGTATCGCTCGGGGAAACAGAAAAAGTAGAGGTCTCGCAGCCCAAGCCCACGCCCACGACCAGGGCGAGAGAAAGGATTGAGATTATTGAAGTCTGATCACTTCTTCTTTTTTTCTTCGGCGATTAGGAAGTCAAGGCTCGTATCAAGGGCTCTTGGCTCTGTTTTGAAGGTTTCTACTTCCTCGCCCGCGACCAAGAACTCGAGGTTCTCTCCGGGCACCCTGGCCTTCTCGAGCAGCATGTTGATAATCTCATCTTGCGTCTTCTTGTACAATATGCACAATATGTTCAGCTTTTTGTGGTTCTCCTCCGTCAGCTCGACCAGCACCTTCCCCATTTTGACCACCTTACTCCCGTTATCCTCGTTACCAAGATAATTTTTCGAAATACTTAAGCATTTTGGCGGAGAAAAGAGGAGTGAAAAGCTTCCTGGAGGTGGGTGTGGGATGAGCTATATTATTCCGGCTGCGGAGTTAGATATTGCAGACATAGCGGCAATAAAGCAGCAGGTGATCGACGCCCTGTTCAGCGTCGCAATGAAAATGACCGGGCTGACCAGGGAGCAGCTCGTCATCAGGAACCTACTACCAAAGACCGACCTCGGCCTCACGAACGAATACTGGGAGACCCCAACCCTTACCGCAAACGACTGGACTAACTACTTCACAAGGCAGCTCGACGAGCAGCAGTTCGTCGTCTTCTACGGTGTCGCCAACCTCAGCCCAGACCCAAAGGTCACCGCGATAAGGTTCAAGGTCGGTAGCGGGGCAGGTACAAAGACCCTCGACGTCATCCAGCTCGAGGAGCTCTACACCAACACCGAGAGGACTGACGGGTTCTTCAAGAGGCCAATAATCTACAAGGAGAGGCAGTACGTCAACGTGGATGTTTACTCAAAGGCCGCCGGAACCGAGCCGCTCATGCTCAGAGGGTTTGTAGTCGAACCAGCGGGTAAGGTGACCTTCTGACCCCTGATCTCTCTCTTTGGGGGTGGGTGAAATGCCAATAGTCGGGCAGCTGATAAAGGCCGTAGGCAAAGTGGGGAAGAAGGTGTTCGCCGAGGCCGTTGAGGTCGCGGACGGCGATACCATCGACACGGGGCTCAGGAGCATTGACGCCTTGGCCCTAACGCCCTCAGCCGACAGGTTCGTCTCAGCAACAAACGTAACCGGTGGAGTGATTACAATAGGGCTCAAGGACACCACTGGGGCCGCCGTAACGACCCCCGAAACGGTGTACATAATCGCCATAGGAGACCCGAGGTGACGGGCAATGGTCAAGTACATAGTCCCACTGGTCAAGGAGGGCGGGATCATAAAGCCAAAGTATAACATCAAGAGGGACAAGGGCGTCAAGGTGCACTTTGACCTCCCCGCAAAGGTCGCAGTCGTCACTTCTGAAAAAGAAATAGAGAGCCTCGAGGGCAAGGTCGACGTTAAGGTAGTAAAGTGAAATCTCTCTCTCCGAGGTGATTTTTTATGCCGGACAGGATAATTCACAGCTGGCACTTTACCCCCGTAGTGCAGATAGGGGAGCGCGTCCTCCTCCTGACAAACGAGGGAGACATCCCGGCGAGGGTTACATGGATCGAACCAATTCCGTGGATCGAGGTCGACTTCGGGCCGATAGAGGCTGGGAAGACCACAGATGAGCGCGAAATGGTAGAGCTCTATGTGGAGGACAACGAATTCGCACAATACAGGATGAGGATCCTCACTAACAACGTGGTGCTGTGGAGGCACGCCTGTCCGAAGGCCGTGGTGTACTACGCGACAAAGGAGACATACCCATACGTGCCGCCGGCATCAACATATGACGCGATAGACGCCCTGAAGAGAGACCAGCTGACCGAGTTCTTCCAGTACGAGGACACGAAAAGGTTCATGCAGCTCAGGAACATCGGCACCACTGACGTGAGCGAGGCAAAGGTGGCCTTCTACGGCTACATCTTCAAGTTCGAGAAGCTGCCGAGGGCAGAAAAACCCTACACGGTCATACCGTGCGTCGCGAGGAAGGCGAGGGGTGGTGAAAGAACATGAGCGAACTCCTTCCCCTGGTAAAGTTCCCAGAGCTCCAGAACCTCCTCAACTTACTCTTTTTTCCACTCAACAAATACTGGTATTGGTACCCGGTGAGGAAGACAAATAGGACGGTCAGGCCACAGGGTCGGATCAAGCTTATCGACGTCAAAGAGTCCGGCTGGATCTTCTGGCTCACGCTCTGGGTGGACAACCCGGACGCCACCCTCGTCCTCGACCTGCACTCCGACACGTCAAACGAGTATGAGATCTCGGTAAGGGACTTGAAAGACATGGGGATGCTGAACATCGGGCAGGGGTTCTTCAACCTGCTCCGCTATGACGACACAAACAACGAGTATGTGATCTCGTTCTTCCCGGCGACGTTCGGGATCCCTTTCAGGGCCGGGAACAGGTGCTACCTGTATAACCCCACAGGGGTGGACATCACGCTCAAGGCGTTCCACTCGTGGCTGATCCTGCTGAGGAGGTGATCCCATGACGGACATCCTCGGCATCATCGACTACGACAAGCTGAAAGAGAAGTTCCCGGAAATCGACGTGGCGCTCTCGGTCATCCTCAACGAGATAGCGGCGAGGGCCAGCGAGGCCACGGTATCGGCGATACTCTCCCAGCTGGATCTAACGCTATCGGAGCTGAGGGACGCGGTAACGGCCCCGGCCCCGGACAGCAAGACCCTCGCCGACCTCTATGAGAGGCTCGAAAGCATCAGGGCCCAGCTCGACACGACCTTGAGCTCGAGGGCGTCCGAGGCCACCGTTTCAAGCATCCTCGGGCAGCTCGACATAACACTTACGGAGTTGAGGGACGCAATTAGGGGGGCGGGGAACAAGACCCTAACGGACTTGGACGCATCTATTACTGCGATCAAAAACGCTTTGGCGTCTATTGGCACCGATAAGCTTCTAACAACGCCCGACAACCCGCCAAACCTCGATATTACACTTTCAGCTCTAAGAGACAGTCTAAGGGGAACTGGGGATAAGACACTCACGGATTTGGACACAAGACTGGCGAGCATTCTCGGGCAGCTCGACATAACACTGTCCCAGCTGAGGGACGCCCTGAAGCCCACTAGAACCGCGCCAGTCCAAGAGCTAAGCGCATACTCAATAGTTGCAGGGGGAACGGCAGAGTTCGCGGTTAATGCTTCAGAAACGGACGGCTTTTCCGCTCTGGTTGTGACCGTGAAAGCCACCTATGATGCTTCGGCAACCCAGGGAGTGAGAGTTAGATGGCTTTATTCGCCCGACGGAACCAATTTCGATAGTGTTGAAGATGCTGAAGCGGCCGGGAATTATGAGGATCTATCATTCACTGCTGGAGCCACAAGAGTGAGGACTGTCCTAATCCCCCTGTTCATGCCACATGTCAAGGTACAAGTTGTAAATCTAGATACGAGCTATGCAGTTACCGTGGACGTCTGGAGAGTGCTGATGAGGTGACGCTAAATGCCGTTCGATGCGATTTCATACTTGCTCGCCAAAAAGGCATTAGAAAGGGGCATTAGGTTACCAACCCTGAAGGATCTGGTCATCGACACGGATAAGGACTGGCAGGGCCATAGGATAAAGAACTTGGGAGAGCCTACAGAACCATATGACGCAGCTAGGAAGATATATGTGGACGTTGCGACGACTGGGCTGGGGATCAACTTCTACCTCTTGGACGAGGCGGACACGGAAGTCCCGGCATACAAGCAGATGTCAATCACACCGCCAGAACTTTCGGAGGCTTACGTCGAGACTTCGCAGAACAGTGCCGGGGATTATGAGATAGAGGCGTGGAT
>JAGGRV010000224.1 GCA_021159445.1 Deltaproteobacteria bacterium
TCCTCGCGCCTTGAATACAACAAAAAATCCTATTAATTTTTGTTCAACTTATTTCTCTCCCGTTCCTCAGTGTCTGAACGGAAAAGCGGTTCAGACACAAATTTGGATTCTAAATTTTGAATTTTGAATTTAGGATTGCTGATTATTGAGCGGGATTACTTTCCTGCCTTTCCGTTTATCTTTTGACGCAGCACTCCTGAAGGCCGGAAAGTCACAACTCTTCGTGGATCAAGGATCAGATCCTCTCCGGTGTGTGGGTTCCTGCCGCGTCTGGATCTCTTATCCTTAACAGAAAATTTACCAAAACCGCTAATAAGAACGTTCTCTCCTGCCTCAAGACGATCTTTAATGATCTTGAGCAAGCTCTCTACGGCTTGAGCAGACTCTATTTTGGTCAGTTTTTTACTTTTATATATACGACTTACAAGATCTGCCTTAGTTAAGGTCATATTGAGACACCCTCCTCTCCAAACACACCAAAAAATCTCAGGCGAGCTGTTACAAATCCTAAAACATTAATACGTTAAAGAAAAAAATCCATTAAGTCAAGAGGATAAGCGCCCCCAAAAAAAATATCTCCAAAATTTTTTTATTGCGTATCGTTCAAGCAATCAACCATAGCCCTCAAGTCATCAAGAGGTATTTGCCCTGGAGCGGCCTCATGACCCATGGCTGGAGACGCATAGGTCAGATAAGCCCCCATGGCCAAGCAGGCCAGCCTGCTCATCTTTCCAAAAGGCCCCATACAGAAGGCTATTAAAGGGACACCATCATCCAGTGCCTTAAAATACAGCGAAAAAATTTTCAAGACATCCTGTGGACCTGCGGCCATGGTGACTATCTTCCCAATGTCCGCCCCGGCACGCCTTTCCGAATCAAATACGTCGATCAGTTTTTCCTTTGCAGGAGTGCAAGAAAAATCATGATAGGAAATGATGAGCTTTGCCCCGGCTTCATGAGCCTTTTTTACTATAGCATCCCTTAAGGCCTGATCTGTTCTGAGTTCAATATCCACATAATCAGCCCCTGCAGATATGGCCTTTTCCAAAAAGCTGATTCGCTCCTCTTCCGAACCTGAAAAAAGACCTCCTTCTGCCGAGAATCTATTAGTAAAAATAAGTGGGCAGGGGCAGTCTTTTATTAAACTCACAAGATCCAGGGATTCCACATCTGCCAAAGCATCCAGACGAACCTCGGCCATATCGGCTTTTGCCGCCACCTGTTGCAAACGCTTCAGTAGGGCATCACAGGTAGGTTCAGCAAGGGAGACACAAATCATGCGAGACAATCACCAAATCACTAAATCACTAAATAAAATACGGGTCCTTCCGGGGGTCGATTCCCTCCAGATAGCCGGCAATGGCCCTATCGTATTTATTTGTTGTAATAAAGACCTTTTTGGCCAGTTCAAAACGTGTGGTCAGGGTAGTACCTCCGTCATTGGCTTTCATTTCTCCAAGCACCTTTGAATAATCAGATGGATCTATAACTACAGTCACATACCGGAAGTTCTTTGCAGAAGAACGAAGCAGAGTCGGTCCACCTATATCAATATTCTCAATAGCATCAGCCAAACTCACACCTTCTTTGGCCACGGTTTTTTCAAAGGCATAAAGATTTACCACTACCATATCAATAGAAGGAATAGCATGGTCTTCCATCTGTTGCATATGGCTAGCATTGTCACGAAGGGCCAGGATACCGCCATGGACCATAGGGTGTAAAGTCTTCACCCGGCCATCCATCATCTCCGGAAAACCGGTAAGATCTGAAACATCCTTTACAGAGACACCTGCCTCTCTTATCACTCGCGCCGTACCGCCGGTGGATACGATCTCTACACCCATATCCTCAAGTTCTTTAGCCAATTCTGGTACACCTGCCTTATCAGTTACGCTAATAAGTGCCCTTTTTATCTTTGTCATACGTATTGACCGCCTTTTTTGCTTGGATTCAAAAAAAGATATTAACAAAACAAAATGGTCGGGACGAGAGGATTTGAACCTCCGACCCCAGCGTCCCGAACGCTGTGCTCTACCAGACTGAGCCACGTCCCGACCGAAGATCTATTCCATATATTCGCCAAGCCGGACCTTGTCAACAGAAGCATCTGCTGATATCAGGGTAATAAATATTCTGACCATACTACACGTACCGGGGGCAATCTATGTTTTTTCATAAAGTAGGGCGGCTTTTTTTGTGTCCATAAAGGAGTGAGGCTTATGAAAATTGAGTCATATCGCTTTGGTGAAATAGTAATTGATGGAATACGTTATACAAAGGACCTGAAAATTATTAGAGGAAAGACCTTTGATAACTGGTGGAGATTACAGGGACATACCCTTCAACTCTCTGACATCCTGGATGTTGTGGCTGCAAAACCCAGTACCCTGATAGTCGGTACAGGTGCTTACGGCAGAATGGTTGTAAAGCCTGGGCTATCGGAGGAACTCAACTCCAAGGGTATCCGTATAGAGGCCCTTCCCACAAAATCGGCCATACAGAGATTCAATGAATTGGCATCGCAGCTTGGACACGAAAACATTGCCATTGCACTTCACCTTACATGCTAGGGTGTCTTGCAAAACCGTTGATTCGTGAGTTCTGAGCCCACAATCTCCTTGCAAAATCTCCTGGATTTGGCTAAGAATTCCATGTCCTTAAAATAGAACTACAAATTGGCTCTCTCTCTAGCCGCTCTTGTGGTTAATTGTGAGAGTTGTCTCCTCAACTTAAATTGAGCGATTAGTTTAATGATTACAGGATGTTTTACTATTACAAAACTTTCACCCATTGGGTGTTATTTCTAGTTAACGTAATGCCTAATTTTCCAAAGCTAAACGCTAATGGCTAACAGCTAATCGCTCAACTTTGGTTCAACAAATAAATTAAGATAGGAGATTTTTGACTATGCCCACAGGTCTGCGCTGGAAATTTATCTTGATGGCAGCACTTATTGCCTTGTCTGTGGTTTTTGTACTGCCCTCTTTCTATAAAGATACGCCTGACTGGTTCAAAAAGTATATCTACAGTGAGGGCCTGAAGCTTGGTTTGGACCTCCAGGGGGGAATGCATCTCATCCTCAAGGTGGACGTGGACCAGGCAGTTAAAAATTCTGCGGATCTTGCGGCAACGGACCTTAAGGAGTCCCTTGGGCGCAGGCAGATAACATTAGTGCGCCGCCAGAGTCCGAACCCTGACGAGATACTGTTCTTTCTTCCTAACAAGGACGCAGTGGGAAGGGTAAAGGCCGTCCTGGAAGATGAATTCCCAAGCCTTGAACTCGTAAAGGTAAAAGAAGAAGGAAAATTTCCAAGCCTAGTATTAAGACTCTCCACGGAAGAGGAAAAATTCATAAGAGAAAACGCGGTTGATCAGTCCCTGGAGATCATTCGTAACAGGATAGACCAGTTTGGTGTTACAGAACCTGTAATCGTCCGTCAAGGCGAGGAAGAAATAGTAGTTCAGCTTCCGGGAATCCAGGACCCTGAACGGGCCCTCAAGCTCATAGGGCAGACCGCGCAACTGGAGTTCAAACTGGTGGATGACGAGGCCGGAGTAGATCTTGGAAGGCTTATCCGCCAGGCCACAGATAGCGGCCGCCTTCCGGCCGGCTATAACATTAAGGCCCTTAACTCGGTCCTGAAAGGCCAAATACCCAGGGACGATTCCATCTACTTCCTTAAGGAGGTCGATGATCGCACCGGCAAATCCCGGAAGACGCCGATTCTTCTCAAAGACAAAACGCTGATGACTGGGGATACTGTAAAGACCGCCCATGTCCGGATAGGTGGGACCTACAACGAGCCCTATGTTGCCCTTGAATTTACAGATCGGGGTGCAAGACTCTTTGAAAAAATCACCAGTGACAATGTGGGCAAGCGTCTTGCCATTGTTCTGGACGGAGTGGCCCGCTCTGCTCCGGTAATAAGGGAACGTATAGGAGGAGGGCATGCCCAGATCTCCGGCTCATTTACCCCTGAAGAGGCCTCTGACCTTGCCATTGTGTTGAGAGCCGGTGCTCTGCCCGCGCCGATCAGCATTATTCAAAATGTCACGGTAGGTCCGTCTCTTGGCCGTGATTCCATACAGCACGGCCTTTATTCAGGTTTGCTCGGAGCGGCCCTTGTAGTTGTCTTCATGGTCATATATTATACGTTTTCAGGTGTCATAGCGAACATAGCCATGGCCCTGAACCTGCTCTTTCTTATGGCTGTTCTGGCGCTTTTCCAGGCCACACTGACCCTTCCCGGCATAGCCGGCATCATACTCATCATTGGTATGGGGGTTGACTCCAACGTTCTGATCTTTGAGCGCATGAGGGAGGAAAGGGCCCTTGGAAAGCCTCTCAAGGCATTTATTGACGGAGGATATGACAAGGCCTTTTGGACCATCGTAGACGCCCATGTCACCACTCTAATAACCGCCATAGCACTGTTTCTCTTTGGAACCGGCCCAATCAAAGGCTTTGCCGTTACCCTGTCCGCCGGTATTGTAATCAACCTCTTCACTGCCATCTTCGGAACCAGGATGGTATATGATGGGCTGCTGTCCAAGCATGCCCTGACCAACCTGAGGTTCCTCCAGTTAATCAAGAAAACCAGCCTGGACTTCATAGGATACAGGAATTTTGCCTTCGCACTGTCAGTGGTCCTGGTAACTATAGGTCTTGCAGGCTTCATACAGATCGTAAGAGGGGCAGCCAACCTCGGCGTAGACTTTTCCGGTGGAACCATGGTCCAATACCGTGCAGACAAGCCCTTTACCCTGGACAATATAAGAAAGGCCCTGACAAAGACCGGCATCGAGGGTTACTCCCTTCAAGAAGTGCCAGGGGAACATGTCTTAATCGTACGTGTTAAAAAATCAGTGGCTACTGTGGGAGACATAGAGACCAGTATAACCAGCAGCTTAAAACAAGGCCTTCCTGAAACCCGCTTTGTAATAGAAAGCAAGGCCGAGATCGGTTCAACCGTGAGCAAGGAGCTGAGGCGTAAAGCACTGATAGCAATATGCATTTCATTTGCAGGCATAATCTGTTACCTGGCCTTCAGGTTCAATTTGAGCTTTGGAATAGCAGCTACTGCCGCCACTTTCCATGACGTACTGGTAGTACTTGGCATTTTATTTATCCTGGACAAGGAAATAACTCTCCTGACAATAACCGCCCTTCTGACACTTGGCGGCTACTCCCTCACTGATACGGTAGTAGTCTTTGATAGAATCAGAGAAAATATTAAGCGTTACAAAAAATTGCCTTTTGCCGAGATCATAAATCGAAGCATCAACGAGATGCTGGGCAGGACAATTATTACGTCCATGACCACAATGATAGTGGTCTTGTGCATCTTTCTCTTTGGCGGTGTGGTAATACATGACTTTGCCTTTACTCTGCTATTGGGAATACTGGTTGGGACCTATTCTTCAATATTCGTAGCCAGCCCTGTAGTGTATTTATGGCACGGGGGCAAAGTGCCTAAATAAGATTGAAAATTGAAAATAGGACGTAGATCAAAAATAGAAAATGTTACAGACAGACGAGCCGTTTGCAAAATTCAGGATTTTGTTCGAGGGCAAGGCGCGAGAACACAGGCATCGGGTCATTGTTCTCGGAACGGCAGTAAAGACCAAAGATGGGGTTTTGTAAATGGCTCTGAAGGGTAATGGCCAAAATGAAGAGGCTCGCCTAATTATGAAATCGCTCGCATTCAACCCTACTATCCAATTCTTTATTATTTATTCTTCAATTTTCAATTTTCAATTTTCAATTTTCAATTTTCATTGGTTTCCTCATGGATCAACTGGTTATTGAAGGCAGACACTCGCTCAATGGCACCGTCAGAATTAGCGGGGCCAAAAACGCGGCCCTGCCCATTCTTGCGGCAACGCTCCTCACTGGCGGCACCTTCAGGCTGCAAAATATCCCCAGGCTTGTTGACATAAGGACCTTCACTGATCTACTGACTGACTTGGGCGTTATTGTAGATTACAGCGCAGATAATGACTCTGATGTCTTAAACATAGACTCCTCAGGACTCTCTGACCACGAGGCCCCTTACGACCTGGTGCGTAAGATGCGGGCTTCAATTCTGGTGCTGGGACCTCTTATGTCCCGTATTGGAAAGGCCCGTGTCTCCCTTCCCGGGGGCTGTGCCATCGGTGCCCGTCCCATAGATCTTCACTTAAAGGGCCTTGAGCTCATGGGGGCCAAACTCCGGCTCAAAGAGGGCTATATAGAGGCAAAGGCCGGGAGACTGAATGGAGCGCATATCTACTTTGACACGCCATCTGTGACAGGTACGGAAAACCTGATGATGGCAGCGGTTCTTGCCAAAGGAACAACTGTACTGGGAAATGCTGCAAGGGAACCGGAGGTGCTTGCCCTGGGGCGGATGCTCAACCAAATGGAGGCAAAAATCAAAGGCCTTGGTTCAGATACCATCAAGATAGAAGGCGTCAGGAAACTAAGACCTGTTGACTGGAAAATAATCCCGGATCGCATAGAGGCCGGCACATACATGATGGCTGTGGGTGCAGCTGGCGGAGAACTGATAATTGAAAACATTTTAGCAGATCATCTGGAGGCGGTCATATCCAAACTCAGGAGCACCGGACTTCAGATTGAAGTAGATAATGCCGGAATTTCCATCAGGAAAAAAGGCGCTCTGCATAGTGTGGATGTTACGACTCTGCCATATCCCGGTTTCCCGACTGATCTGCAGGCCCAGATTATGGTGCTGATGGCCCTGGCCGGTGGCCTCAGTGTGATCACTGAAACCATATTTGAAAACCGTTTTATGCACGTTGCCGAGTTAAGACGGCTTGGAGCTGATATAAAGGTTGAAGGCAGAAGCGCCATCATCAAAGGTGTAAAGGGATTAAACAGCGCCCCTGTAATGGCCACAGATCTCAGGGCCAGCGCCTCTCTGGTGCTGGCCGGCCTTGCAGCCAAAGGGACTACAATAATATCCAGAGTTTACCACCTGGATCGCGGGTATGAACACCTGGAACAGAAGCTTGCAGCAGTAGGGGCTAGAATCAACAGAAAAAAGTAAGCGTTCACAGGGCACCGCATCTGCTTTGTTGTCGGGCACTTGAAGTACAGGAAGTACGTCTGCGTACCCTCCGCCTCGCATCTGCAGCACCCTGTAAACGCTTACAG
>JAGGRV010000068.1 GCA_021159445.1 Deltaproteobacteria bacterium
ATAATTTATCCAATCTGTAATTAATAGAAAGGAGGTATTTATGGGAGTGTTGAGGATTGTAACATTTTTGTTTTTGGTAAGCTGTGTCTGGCCTTCTTGGGGACTCTGTAGTGGTGGCACAAAACCTGTGACGAAGGTCCCTAAGGCCAAGACTATAGCAGAGTTGGCTGCCCGCTATGATTCGAGTTCTTGCCAGGAGTGTCATGAAGAGGCATATGAACAATGGGAGAATTCCCTTCACGCCTTTTCAATCTTGGGGACCCCACGGACGGCTCCGACGATACTCACCAGCGTGGACAAAGGCCTGAAGTTGTTCCCCTATTCCGGGGTAAAGACGGATGATGATATAGAAGTCCGTCACCTGATGATGTGCGCCAAGTGCCATCTGCCCCAGCTTGAAGAAGCTACAGATGACGTAGCAAGGGAAATTATCGCTACCATTCGGGCCTGGATGAAAGAGGAGGATGAGGATAAGGCCGAAGAACTTGAGGAAAAAATCGCCAGCCTCAACATCGGCTGCATGGTATGTCACAACAAGCTGGCCATAATTCACAAATGGGCTGATGGCTATCCGCAGCCGGATACTGTTTACGGCTCTCAAGACGGAGAGCACGAGGATGATGCCTATCCTAAAATGGGAAAGGCCCCGGCCATGGGTGAGTCCATATTCTGTGGCCAGTGCCACGGTGAGGGACCAAATTTTGAGCTGGATGAGCCCTCACAGTGTGCCACCCTGTACGGCAGCTACCTCTTTGCCTATATCCCCGAAGGCGGGCACGAAACCTGTCAGGAATGCCATATGGCCAAATCCGGTCTTGGCCACGACATGCAGGCCTACCGGGACGAGACCATGATGAAGATGGCCTTTGACGTCGAAGTTGATGCCATGTCCCACTTCTGGCGCAAAGACAGGGTAGAAGGTGTTATTCCTCTGGGTGTAATTAATGTAGAGATTTATAATAAGGCAGGGCATGCCATACCTGACGGGTGACCTACTCCAAACCGGCTGGTCCTGGATGTGACCGCGAAAACAATGGATGGGAAACAAATCTATAATGATCAGGTTATCTACATGCCTTACCCCGGACGTTTCGGCAGAGGGGCAGAGATGGGAAGAGGACCCTATGAAAAGTGCGGTTTACTCAGAGATACCTGTATACCGCCTTTGAAAAAGGTTAAGGAAGTCTTTGAGATACCGTTTCCATATGCTGATGTAGAGAAGGATGGTAAGAAGACCAGGGAACTCACTGCAGATGAGCTTTTGGTGGACGTCAGGCTGTGGTATGTGCCCTTTGGTGAATTCACAAATGATGATAAGGTTCTGTTCTTCAGTGAGGAAAAGAAGATAGACCTCAAGACCGAGTGGGTCTGGAGGAATTAGACCTGTAAGCGTTTACAGGATACATGCAGGCCGGCTTCTTGCCGGCCTGCATATCCATTTATTTTTCAACGCCCTTCATACGTTTAGGAAGATACAGAGTAAAGGTAGAACCTTTGCCCTGTTCAGAATCTACCGTAATATCTCCATTCCATTCATGTATGAGTCTATGGACTATCGCCAGGCCTAATCCTGTTCCATCCGGCCGGGTGGTAAAGAAAGGATTGAACACCCTTGAAAGATCCTCAGGCCTTATGCCGGTTCCGTTGTCTGAGATTTTAAGAACCAGGTGATCTCCCCCTTCTGACGTTCCATTGATTGATATTCTTCCGTCTTCATGAGGCAGGGCCTGATAGGCATTCAGCAAGAGGTTCAGAAGGACCTGTTTGAATTGAGACGGGTCTACTTCAAATTGGAGATTAGCAGGGACATCTATTTTGACATCGGCTTGGGGGAATTTTTTTCTTTGTTTCATCAGGGAAAAAACAGACTCAATTTCTTCCAGTAAAGATATGTTTTGAATCTTTTTTTCCTCTGGTTTGGCATAGAGAAGAAAAGACCTTGTAAGATCATTCAGACGGTCGCTCTCTTTACTGATGATCTGCAGCAGTCTTCTTTCTTCAGGCTGCAACAGTGCTGACTCTTCCAGAAACTGTGCTGCCCCAGACAGGGATGCCAAGGGGTTTCTTATCTCATGGGCGAGTCCTGCTGCCATCTCACCAAGGGCGGCAAGACGGTCCATGCGCTGAAGGCGTTTTTCCCTTGCCTTTATCTCTGTAATGTCTTGAAAAATTATTCCATATCCAAGGGTTTGCTCTTGAGGATCTTTCAACAAAAAAGTGGATATCCCGAGAATTTTGGATGAACCAGGAGGATCTGTATGGCTCACTTCCTGTCGTTTTCCTTCTCTGCTATTCCTGAAATTCTCCAGTAACTGTATTCCGGTTGGCCAGAATTCTTGTAGGGGCTTCCCGTATCCGTTAATGATTTTCTGTCCGAGGATCTTAATAGCCGCCTGGTTAAAGAAAGTTATATTTCCTTTTTCATTCACTGTGATCAGACCTGACTGGATGCTGTCTGCAAGATGGCGATGGATTTCCTCCATACGGCGCAGGTCCACCTTGATGTCTGACAGCTTTTTTTCTGTGTAATGAAGACGTTGTACAAGGATAATTCCCAAAGATGCAATGATGTTAAAGGCCGCTATGTTGATAAAGAATATGTATAAAGCATCATTTAATTTGTCTCCAGGTATTTCACCGAACCAGAAAAGGGCGGCATAGCTGATGGTGCAAAGGAAGGTTGAGGCAGCGCCTTCCTTTTGGCTACCAAGAATACATGCTGTGAGAATGACGATAGGATATAAAAAAACAAGGGGGCTTTCTGGCCCACCGGTCCAAAATACGGCAAGATTCACCAGTATGACGTCAAATAGTGTCTGGATATAGAGGAGCCATTTATTCAACCCACTCTTTTTGTACCATATGATATAAACAGCGGTGAGAAAAAATGCCCCTCCCAGAATCAGGGACAAATGGGTCATTTTTCCAAAAGTATCGGCAAAATACCTGGGTAGGAGATAGGTGCTGCAGAGCAGCAGAACCAGGATAGCCAGGCGGCCTGCAGTTATACAGTAAAACAGCAGGCCATTTGAGTTCTTAAAGGGCATACTTTGATAGACGATATCTAAAGGACCTGAAGTTAAGACCAAGGATGCCGGCAGCTTCGGTCTTTACCCCGTTTGTCCTCTCGAGCGCCTTTTTTAGGAGTGTTTTTTCTATATGGCTAAGAAATTGCTCAAGGTCTAAACCTTCAGGTCCCAGGCAAGGCTCGTAAGAAAAGGGGCTGGCTTCGGCGGTTTTTTGCTGCTTGAACTCAGCCAGAGACAGGCTTTCAGGGAGCAGGAGATTTGAGGTGGCAAGGGCCACACTCCTTTCGATGATATTTTCCAGTTCTCTCACGTTTCCAGGGAACGAGTATTTCTGCAATGCCTCCATGGCAAAGCTGGATATGCCCTGTACGGCCTTATTTTGTTCTTTGGAATACTTGTCAAGAAAGTATTGGACCATAAGGGAAATGTCTTCAGGACGTTCTCTTAATGGCGGCATACGAATCTGAATCACGTTGAGCCTGTAATACAGGTCTTCCCTGAATCGCCCGGCTATTACCTCTTTTTCCAGGTCACGATTAGTGGCTGCCAATATCCTCACATCTACCTTAATCTCTTTGGTGTCGCCAAGAGATGTAAAGGACTTCTGTTGCACGACTCTCAACAGTTTGACCTGGAGGGTCATGGGCAGTTCTCCGATTTCATCAAGAAAGATAGTGCCTTGACTGGCTATGGCAAAGAGACCTTGTTTTTCACGATCAGCACCGGTAAAGGCCCCTCTTCTATGGCCAAACAATTCGCTTTCAAGGAGATTCTCCGGGATGCCTCCGCAGTTAATAACTACAAAGGGCTTGTCCTTGCGGACTCCAAGGTTATGAATGGCTCGTGCAGCAAGTTCTTTCCCTGTGCCACTTTCACCGGATATGAGCACACTGGAAGGACTGGATGCTATCCTGGGTATTAGCTGGAATATTTTTAGCATAACAGGACTTTTGGTCAACATATTGTCAAGCTTATAGATCTTGTCAGCAGTATCTCTGATCAAGGACTGGGCCTTTGGTCTCGTTTCAAGGGCCTTTCCCACAACCTCCCTGATTTCTTCTATCCGAAAGGGCTTGGTAAGGTAATCCCAGGCCCCCTCTTTCATTGCCGCCATTGCGGTATCCAAGGAGGCAAAGGCAGTAATCAGTATTACAGGCACATTTGCGTACTTAGTCTTGATTTTTTTCAGTAAAGTCATCCCATCTATGCCCGGCATCTTCACGTCACTTATGACCAGAGATACATTTTCCTTATCCATGAGACGAAGGGCCTTTTCCCCACTGGATGCAGAACATACATCGTAACCTTCCTTGGCAAGGAGTATCTCTAAAAATTCCCTGAGGCTTTGGTCGTCATCAACTATCAGGATTTTGGGTCTAGTAACACTCGGGCTATCCGTTTCTCCTATGAAGAGATCTTCAGGATGCACAGAACTCATATAAATACCTCCGGCGTGACCATTTGTACACCTTGGCCGCCTGCTATATTGGGGTGAACAATTACCCCTCGCAGTACTTATCGACAGAATTGAGAAAGCTATTGAATGTGATCAGGTCTGGCCGGAGATATTCGGCTAGGCTGTGAGCGAGTGCCCTCTCAGCATTCCTGTGGAGTCGAATACCGGACGGCCGTCAACAAGAGTAAGAATGGCTTTACCTTGGAGATTTTTTCTTAGAAATGGGCTGTTGTAACTCAAGGAGTGAAGAGACTCGCGGGTTAAGGTAAAAATTGTCTTCGGATCTATGATACATATATCTGCAGAATTTCCATCCTTCAGACTTCCTTCCGGCACACCCAAGATCTTGGAGGGAGAAATGGACATACATCTGATCATTTGAGACGCTGAAATAAAACCGTCTCTTACAAGGTTCAGCGATAGAGGTATGGCGGTTTCAAGGCCTATGATACCGTTTGCAGCCATTTGAAACTCGCATTCCTTTTCAAGTACGCTGTGGGGAGCGTGGTCCGTGGCGATAGCATCTATAGCGCCGTCTTTGATGCCCTCAATAACTGCCAGGCGGTCCTCCTCGGTACGGAGGGGCGGATACATCTTGGCAAATGTATTGTAACCAAATACTGCTTCTTCTGTGAGGCTAAAATAGTGGGGCGCAGTCTCTGCGGTGACCTGTACACCCCTGCTCTTGGCCTGACGGACTATTTCAACCGAACCTTTTGTGCTTACATGGGCAATGTGGAGACGGCCCCCGGTCAACTCAGCCAGGGCTATATCCCTGAATATGGCAATTTCTTCAGCCGCTGCAGGAATCCCCTTAAGACCCAGAGTAATAGATACCAGGCCCTCATTCATTACACCTCCCCTGGAGAGGTCAAGCTCCTCTGAGTGGGAAATGATAAGTGCATCAAAGTTCCGGGCATATTCAAGGGCTTGGCGCATCACTGCCGCATTTTTCACAGGCAGGCCATCATCTGAGAAGGCTATTGCACCGGCATTGAGGAGGTCTCCGAATTCTGTCAACTGCTCCCCTTTTTGCCCCAATGTGATGGCTGCGATCGGATAGACCCTTGCCCTGGCGGAACTTTGGGCCTTTTCCAGTATGAATCTGGTGATGCCTGCAGAATCATTGACCGGCTGGGTATTGGGCATGCACGCCACTGCTGTGAAACCACCGGCAATAGCGGCAGCCGTCCCTGATTCAATAGTCTCTTTATATTCCTCCCCGGGCTCCCGCAGATGCACATGCATATCTAACAACCCCGGCACAAGCCACTTCCCCTTCAGGTCAAGTATCTTGGCATCTTGCGGAACGTCAAGGGATTCCCCGACAGCCGCTATAATTCCATCTCTTACCAGCAGATCACCTGTAAAATCCATATCTTGAGATGGATCTATTATTCGTGCATTTGTAAATAGATAGGCGTTCATAGGTTCAGAGTTCACCTTCAGCCTTCAAGCCTTTGTAAGAAGTAGAGATAGCAGGGCCATTCTTATCGCCACTCCATTTGTCACCTGATCCAGGATTACGGAATATGGTCCATCAGCCACCTCCGGTGCCATCTCCACTCCACGATTGATAGGCCCTGGGTGCATGATCAAGGCCCCTGTTTTGGCCAACTTGACCTTGTCAGGGCTGAGGCCGAAGAACGTTGAATACTCTCTTACAGAAGGAATAAGGCTCTGTCCCTGACGTTCCTTTTGAATCCTGAGGACTATTATTACATCCGCATCCTCTAAGGCCTCTTCCATCTTCAGGACCACTTTTGCCCCAAGGACTTCGGATTGACGTGAAGGAAGCATGGTGGCAGGCCCTGACACAACCACCTCGGCCCCCATCTTTGTAAAGGCCAGTATGTCTGAGTGAGCTACTCTGCTGTGAAGGATGTCTCCCAGTATGGCAATTTTTAAATTATCAATATGCCCCAGGTGTTCTCTTACGGTAAAGACGTCCAGCAGGGCCTGGGAGGGATGCTCGTTTGTGCCATCTCCAGCATTGATTACAGATGAGTTAACGTATTTTGTGAGCAGGTGAGGAGTCCCTGAATGGGGGTGACGCATGACTATGACATCAGGCTTCATTGCCTCGATGTTTCGTGCGGTATCAATAAGGGTTTCTCCTTTCACAACACTGCTGGCCTTGGCTGAAATTGACACCGTATCTGCGCTCAATCGCTTGGCTGCCAGCTCGAATGAGAGGCGAGTCCGGGTGCTCGGTTCAAAGAAAAGATGAACTACGGTTTTGCCGCGAAGCGGTGGTACCTTCTTAATGGGTCTTCCAAGGATATCTTTGAGAGACTCGGCAGTATCCAGGATGAAAGTGATTTCGTCCGGTGAGAGGGTGGATATTCCTAGTATGTGTCGGGCAGTACAGCGATTCATGCCAAAAAAAAGCCTCCTTTCGGAAAAAAAGGAGGCAATGTGCGGCGTGTCTGCCAAAATATTTTGCTACGAACAAGCATTGCTTTCATAATATTGGATGTAGCACAAAGTATGATCATGAGTCAAGTAAGTCTCGTTTAAGCCGAAAATAAAAATTAGCTGCTAAGGAACGTACAATAAATAACTTGAACAAATTAATGTCTTTTTTGCCGTCTTCTTCGTTGCTCGTCGATCACATAACCC
>JAGGRV010000228.1 GCA_021159445.1 Deltaproteobacteria bacterium
TGCTTTGAAACCTGAAAAAGGCTGTTGGCTGTCAGGGGGGAAAGTGAATAATTACTTTAGACCTGGTGATACAATAGGTCTTTTGGTTGCATGTATTCAGTAAAATCTGCGGTCAAGAAAGGAGAAAGAGAGTGTCTGGAACTGAACAAAGAGCAAGTGTCCGTGTCCCCTCCCGATTTAAAGTAGACTATTCCCACGAGAATAATTATCTAATTTCATACAGCAAAAACATCTCTGCCGAGGGTATGTTTATCTGCACAGATAAACTCGTCCCTGTCGGGACCCATGTCAAATTGGTGTTCTCCATTAAAGATCTTTACGAGGTAGTAGTAAATGCAAAGGTTGCATGGGTAAACCCCCAAGGGAGAAAGGAGGATACCGGGCTGGGTTTAGAGTTTGTTGATCCACCAACCCTCCTAAAAGAAGCCGTTCTGCGGATAGTCAATCGCATAGCAGTTGTTGAACCACAGAACCAGTAATTGATTTTTCCCAGGGCTTCCGGTTCATTCTGTTTTGTCACTGTGACCTCCATGTTGAAATTGATTGTCGAGGGCGCGAAGCGTCCTCGACAACGACTCAGCTGACCTGACAAAAAAAAGGACATGAGAGTTAGGAGGAGGCAACGGAAACACTGAGCGTGCCATTGCCCATGATCTTGCGACCCCTTTGTTAAGATTGAGCGCCTTGTTCGGCGATTCTGCCGAGTTATTAAAAAATTTATTCCCTTTGAGGTAGATATAGGTCATTGACATGACCAACATGATGACCTATAAAGTGGAACTATGATAAATTTAAATGTAAATGAAATAAAAACTCACTTTTCAAGTTACCTTTCCAAGGTCAGCAAGGGTGAGACCGTAATTGTCTGTAAGCGAAATGTTCCTATTGCTGAGATAAAACCAATTACGGCACTTCCAAACAAAAAACGGCCAATTGGACTAGCTGGTAAAGAATATCCAGATTTCAAAATCAGCGATACTTTTTTTGAGCCTCTCCCGGACGATATTGTTGCCGCTTTTAATGGCGAAGACTTGTGAAACTACTCCTCGACACCTGCACCTTTCTCTGGGTGACCAAAGGCAGTGAAGAGCTCTCTCCAAAAGCAATCGACGCATTTGCCGATCCGAAGAATGAAGTCTGTCTAAGCGCTATTTCTGCATGGGAGATCAATGTAAAATATCACTTGGGCAAATTATCTCTTCCCCTTTCTCCTGATAAGTTTATTCCCAAAGAGCGAAAAAGACACCTTATCACCCCGTTAGATTTATCAGAACAAGACACTCTGCATCTATATAAGCTACCGGCCATCCACAAAGATCCTTTTGACCGTATGCTTATATGTCAGGCAATTGAGCATTCGTTAACAATCCTTACCCCGGATCCTCTTATCATCCAGTACCCAATTCGTACTCTCTGGTAACTACTGCCTGAACGAAAACCCCAAATTTTGTTTTCTCAATTTAGGCCAGGAATCATTAACATATTGAGGTTATTCGCTTTTTTCAATTCAAAATTCAAAATTTAGAATTCAAAATTGTGTCTGAATGGACTTTTCGTTCAGACACTAACTACCTCGAATTTTAGCAGATTTATACTTATAGTTTTGTTGGATTTTCTCTCCCGCCGATCGCCTCGCTGTTAGCGGCCACGCAAAATTGTAGCAAAAATGACCATCCAACTTCTCGTTGATTTCAATGTGTCTCGGAATTGGCTCATGCCGATCACTATCAGTCCAGACATCATGCCTTCTACCATGGCGAAGAAACCACCAGCCCATCTTCTGTTATCTTTACCAGCCGAACCGCCGTATACGCGATCCGCATGTATGGTGCTGTGGGAGGGGCGCTTAGTGATGGGCGTCCCTATCCCGATAGCCCAAGAATATCAAGCCGCTTTTAACATGAAATCAACATGCACTGCTTCAAAGGGGAATTCGATTTGACCTTTATCGGTCTTTTGCAATATTCCAACATTCAAAAGCATGTGCACATCACGATGCACTGCTTTTATATCTCTGCCCAAACGACGCGCTGCTTCACGCATTGACATTGGCCCTGCGTCTGTCATAACTTTGAGCAGCTCCCATCGATTGCCCGAGAGCACCTTAAAAAGGAGCGCAGGCGACTCGAAGCCGATGAATGTTCCTTGCGGTTTTCCCTCTAAAGCTCCAAGTAACCGTTTGTTGATTTTCTCACGGGAAGAAATCTCCAATATTACGGTACGCATGTTAAAACCTCCAGTTGTCCACATCGTTCCAGAAATCTTCGAGCAATGCTTTCGGTGTGGTGAAAATGTATGGAATTTCATCCTCACCTATATGCTTGTGATCACCCTTGCCTGCCTCGTTGTCGTAACGCAGCACACAATTACCATTCGCAATAAGAGCAAGCCGACATTTGAAACCGTGGTGACTTTTTGAAAGAGGCGAAGAGAGTAACCACACCACCATTTCAACGAAAATATTTTCGGAGAGGATATGCCGCTCGTTGAGCATTAATTTGGCGTTCATGTTGGATGTAATAACAACATTGATAAGTGTTGTCAAGAGCCACAACACATACCCATTATTGGATGGATATGCTTGGGATAATGATTACGGAATAGGAAATATCTCGAGTTCTGTGTGACAAACTCACGCAAGAATCCGAGAATCCGAATCCATTGGCGAACAATCAAGAGGTTTAAGGACCGCATCCGTGAGATAACGGCCCGCCGTCGGGGCCGCAGTATCTCCCAAGTGGTTGGCGAATTGAAGGAGTTTATGCCCGACTGGTGGAATTATTTCGGGATAACTAAAGTCCCCAGAAATTAATCGTCATTACCAATACCAAATAGCGAAGAACCCTAAAATCTCTCATCTCTACTCCTTTTTAATGCTAACGCCTAACCGCACAGATCGAGATTTTGCATCTGTGCGGTTAAAAAACTACTCAAAATCAATCACGAAAACACGAAGGTACGAAAACACGAAACAAGACATAAAAAAGATGAACGTCCAATATCGAATAAAAAACAAATATCCAATACCGAACATTCAACGGCTATTTCTGTTTGTTTTCAGCCGTTTTGATACTCGTAAATTCTTCTGTTTTCTCTAAAATATCATTTGGCAGTGCATTTTTTTCCATTCAACATTCGATGTTCGATGTTCATTAGTCCATCCAGAGACTTCCCTTTCGTGTTTTCGGTAATTCGTGCTTTCGTGATAATTCTTTTCTTTTTCGTGTGTTGCACAATCTGACGTGTAACCGCACAGATCGAAAATTTTGGGCCTGTTTCGAGGCATAAATGGCACCGGGATCTGGACGGGGTCAGAAAATCCTTGTTAAGTAAGTCGTATGGGGAGTATTCCATGGAAGAAAAAAATGATTTTTCAAAAGTGGAAAGAGGAAAGTTTCACCGTCGGGATGGCAAATTGAATTTGCCGACTTATCTTGACTACGAGGTCGTCGCCTTTATCGAGGACATAGCGAACAAAAAAGGCACAGATGTTTCATCCGTGGCCAACCAATTACTTCGTAACAATATGCAATTGGCTGAAGTAGTGAAATAAAATGAAAATATATGACGAATTCTTTTCTATAATCAAAAAACTGAATGAAGCTAATATTCACTATGCGGTTGTTGGAGGTATTGCGTTATCATTTCATACCCAACCAAGGTATACTAAAGATATTGATATTTTGCTGATTGAGGATGACATTGATAATCTAAAATCCATTTTGAAAAAAATGGGGTATACATTTGAAGCAAATCCATGGACTTTTAAGAATACGAACACAACACTCCACAGGCTGACTAAAATTGAAGGAGAAGATTCACTAACAATAGACCTGCTGGTAGGCAATGAAGGAAGACATAAAGAAATAATTGAGAATGCTATTGTCGAGGAAACTGAATACGGCTTAACCTGTATTGCAAGTCGTGAGGATTTAATTTGGATGAAGCGTTTTAGAAATTCAAAGCAAGATATTGCCGATATTGAGGCATTAGAAAATGACGAAAATACAGAAAGTGGTTAGAGACATAGAGAATTTGCAGGATTTCTACAAAAAAACCAAGTTATTGAGGGCTCGGATAAAGAAGAAGGGCTTGGGACGTAAAAAAATCGAACCACAGGATTCATCTGACACAAAAAGCCGGCGCGATTTTACCCCAAATTGAAATATTTTGTTCGACTTTTTGTGCAACTGATCCTGAGCGGACCGCGTCATTCCGGCGAAAGCCGGAATCCAGTGTCTTTTCAAAACGTTCCGTGATCTGGATGCCGGATCAAGCCCGGCATGACGAGAGAACTGACAGGGGGAGGAATCATGAAAGCGATATCTTGTATTTTTTGCTCGGTGATCCTGCTTGTTTTATTGGCAGTAGCGGCAGCAGGTCAGACAGTATCAAAAAGCGCGGTTGATGATCAGGTAGCCGTTCAAGTCACAGTGTATAACAGCAACCTTGGCCTTATAAAGGATACGCGCAAGATCGCACTTCCTCTGGGTGAAGGGGAACTGAGATTCATGGATGTTGCCTCCCATATCATGCCTGTAACCGTTCACGCAAAGTCACTGAATTGCCCGGATGACTTCAGCGTGCTTGAACAGAATTATGAATATGATCTTATGAATGCCGATAAGCTCCTTGATAAGTATGTGGGGAAAAAGATAAAGTTAATGGATTGGAACGAGTTCCAGGACAGAAAGGAAGTCGTGGAAGCGACTTTGTTAAGCAATAACCAGGGGCAGATCTATAAGATAAACAATGAGATATATCTGGGACATCCGGGCTACAAGATCCTTCCTGAAATACCTGAAAACCTTATAGCAAAACCGACTCTCACGTGGCTTTATAACAACAAGAGCAAAAATATCCACGAGCTGGAAGTTTCTTATCTTACCAAGAATATTACCTGGAAGGCAGATTACATTGTTGTCTTGAACAAGGACGACACATCTGCGGATATATCCGGTTGGGTAAGCCTGGACAACAGAAGTGGTGCAACTTACAAGAACGCCACCCTAAAACTGGTAGCAGGTGAAGTTCATCGGGTCAAGGAGGGAAGGCACGAAGACAGGGTCTATGCCATGGCGGCGAGCAAAGAAGGCGGGGTCCAGCGATTTGAGGAAAAGCCCTTCTTTGAATATCACATATATGACTTGCAGAGGAAAACTACAATAAAGGACAACCAGACAAAACAGGTCAGTCTGTTTGAAGCCATCGGTGCGCAGATTCAGAAAGAGCTGCTTGTCTACGGGATGAAAGGCTATTTTACCAGACGTTACAGGGACCAAAACCCAAAACAGCAGGTGAATGTCTATGTTAAATTCAAGAATTCACAAGACAATAGTCTTGGCATGCCTCTACCGGCAGGGATTATGCGCTTGTACAAGCAGGATTCTGATAAAAGCCTGCAGTTTATAGGCGAAGACAGAATAGAGCATACTCCAAAAGATGAGGAAGTGAGGCTGAAAGTTGGTAAGACGTTCGATGTGGTAGCAGAGAGGACCCAGACAGACTACAGGCAGATTACCACAAGGCTTCATGAATCTGAGTGGGAGATAACACTGAGAAACCATAAAGAAGAAGATATTACCGTGGGCATAGTGGAACCATTGTTTGGGAACTGGGTGGTAATTAGCAACAACTACCCTTATAAGAAGGTCGATGCCTTTACAATAAGATTCGATGTGACAGTCCCCAAGGACGGCGAAGTGAAGGTAAAATACAGGGTCAAGGTTGGGGTGTGAAAGGTTTATTGCCTGTTGGGGTGGATGATGTAGAGAATTCTTACTCCATTGTAAAAAAAACGTTTTTTTGATAGATTGGTTTATAAATTAAGGAATTAAGGGTAGGTGAATTCCTATATGCCGAAACAAAAAATAAACAAAATAGTCCTTGCCTACTCAGGCGGACTCGACACATCTGTCATTCTCAAGTGGTTACAGGAGATCTATAACTGTCCTGTGGTGGCCTATTCCGCAGATATAGGCCAGGAAGAGGACTGGAAAGCTGTTAAGCAGAAGGCCCTTGATACAGGGGCCTCAGAGGTAGTGATAAGGGACCTCAAAGAGGAGTTTGTTCAGGACTTTGTCTTTCCCATGTTCAGGGCAAATGCCATTTATGAGGGTACCTATCTGCTGGGTACGTCCATCGCAAGGCCCCTCATTGCCAGGGAACAGGTACGTGTTGCCATGGAAGTCGGGGCTGATGCAGTCAGCCACGGGGCCACTGGCAAGGGAAACGACCAGGTCCGTTTTGAACTCTCCTTCATGGCCCTTGCCCCTGACCTCAAGATCATTGCTCCCTGGCGCATATGGGATCTCAATTCCAGGCAGAAGCTCGTAGACTTTGCCAAGGCCCATGGCATACCAGTACCGGTCACAAAGGCAAAGCCTTATAGTATGGATGCAAACCTACTACACATAAGTTATGAGGGTGGAATCCTGGAAGACCCATGGGCAGAACCACATGAAGACATGTTTATGTGGACAAAAAGCCCTGAAAACGCCCCTGATGAACCATCTTATGTTGAGATCGATTTTGAGCAGGGAGATCCGAAGGCCCTTGACGGTGAGCGTCTTTCCGCAGCAGAATTCTTGTCAAGATTGAACCTTATAGGTGCTGATAACGGGATTGGACGGGTGGATCTGGTTGAGAACCGTTTTGTCGGGATGAAATCAAGAGGGGTCTATGAGACGCCAGGCGGTTCTATTCTTCGTACAGCCCATATGGCCCTTGAGTCCGTAACTTTGGACAGGGAGGTTATGCACTTGCGGGATAGCCTGGTTTCCCGTTATTCAGAGCTTATTTATTACGGTTTCTGGTTTTCTCCCGAACGTGAGCTGATTCAAAGGCTCATAGACGAGTCCCAGGCTAATGTGAATGGAAGAGTTCGACTCAAGATATATAAAGGAAACTGTCAGGTTGTGGGAAGAAAGGCGGAGAAATCACTATACCGGCCGGAGTTTGCTACATTCGAGGAAGATGATGTTTACAGCCAGGCAGATGCCGAGGGATTCATCAGGCTTCAGGGCCTGCGTCTTAAAATCAGGTCCATGGTGGAAGGATC
>JAGGRV010000527.1 GCA_021159445.1 Deltaproteobacteria bacterium
GTTAGGAATGCCGATTTTTGTCTCACGAGTGCTTTCTCCTTCCGAAAGGGGTCCTACTACTATTATCGGCAGGGAAAATCCCTACCTTTAAAAAAAACTGATGCAGCGCAAAAAAGAGCAATAGTGCCGAAGCTTCCATGAACACAGTCAAAGGTTCTTAGTAAGCGTTCACAGGTTCACGGGTTCAGGGTTGCTTTTATTTCGCCGGCCCTGCTCATAAGCCAGCAAGTACTTGATGAAACCACGAATGGCGGCGCGGGTACGTCCGGCATAATCATACACATCCTGAAACTCGGCTTTCGTTATGTATTGTTGATCCAACGCCACGTAAAGCTCACTCTGGACCTCGGAGCAAGACCTCTTTGCATACCGAAGAAAACGAACAAACTCCGAATTTGTCTCCGAATCAAAGCCTTCGGCAATATTATGCATCGATGATCCGGCAGCATCTTGTACCTGTTTCTTCAATCCGAAGTCTTTCGCAAACCCTGGCTTCCTTGTTAGCCCATACACACGCCCTGTTAATTCACGTGCCAGTTGCCAGGCCAAGCACATTATGGCCCTTGGTGTCATTGCCTTCGCCGGCGGTCGCCACCCAGTAGAAGTTGCCGCCGGCAAGGGTATCCGTACCATACGTCACACTGGTGTTATAGACGTAAGGTGTCGTACCACCACTTGCAAGCTCTGCGTTGTCTCCGGTATGACAGCCTATACAGCTATCAGCCAGCAGGTGCCTGAGCGGTCCACCCGTAACTACATCCCCACCGTCCTGGCTATTGTGCATACTATGGCAGTTACCGCAAGACTGCCCATGTACATTGGCCCAGACGGAATGTGGTAAGATCGTCAAAATACCTGTACACAAAAAAGACATCATCACAAATCCCAGTTTTTGTTTCATGGTTTCCTCCATTACTATGAGGTTATTAATTATATTTATCTATTTTACCGTTGACGTTGAAAAAATTAACCAAATTACAAGCTGTACTATTTCTAGTATTACGCAAAATTAATGCCACAAACATTCAAGGATAAAAACGTCAAACGACATCGAAAATGCCCCATTACTTGATTATATTTTTGCCTAATACCCGACCGGAGACCATGCCTGTGGCCATCACGTATTGGGAGCCCTTAAGTATAGAAAGCCGATTCCAGCCATCGGACCGGAACGATGGAAATGCAAGGTGTTTACTTGTCCCGTCAATCCTGTAGGTATGACAATTTTTGCCAAGGAAGTGTCGCTACGCGTCATCTACTACGGTCTCTCCGCCCTGGTTGTTATGCATAATGTGGCAGTTTCCACAAAACTGGCCTTGCAACCTAGCCCAGACCGAATGAGGCAAGAACCACGTAATGACGTGGGACAATGAAAAAAGGCCCTTACGGGAGACGAACATTTACGATTTTGCGAGGCTAAAAATGGACGTTGAGTAAGGACTTAGTGAGCAACATATATTGTCATATTAGCCGCCGCGTCGCAATATCATTGTTATTTGTAACTACTCAGGTGGATAGGCTGAAGGCTGAAGACTGTTAGGAAAAAGCGCATTTTAAAGCCATGTTTGGTGCAAGAACCAGATATTTCCGCCAAAGTACGGCAATCGTGCTCTTCTGACCCCTTCAGCCTTCAGTCTAAACCCCTTCAGCCTGACTACGTGAGTAGTTACTGTTATTTTAAGATAGTCTTGACTATTTTAAATTGGAGAATACTGTGACCATAGAACTATTGAGGGTGGTTCAACTATTAAATTCCCCCTTCAAAGGATGGATTTCTTGAATTTTCCCTTAATAGCTTACACTGAGGTGCCAACGTGATTATTGAGTACACACGCCACGCCAGAAGACGCATGAAATGGCGGGAAATATCAGAATCAGAAGTTAAACTTGCGATAAGTACGCCCGATAAAGTCGAATCCACTGAAAAAAAGCGACACAATGCTTACAAAACAATAAAAGGGAAAGTGTTGAAGGTAACCTACCGAAAATTTGATAACCAAGCACAGATTATAAGTGCATTATGGAAGGGTAAATAATTAATGAAGATTGAATACGATAGAGAAGTCGATGCAGTATACATATATTTGCAGCAAAAACAGGTAGTAAAGACGATAGAGCTGTCCGACGTAGTCAAGGTCGACCTCGACGAGGAGGATAATCTTATCGGCATCGAAGTGCTTGACGCCACTCAGCGATACTCCTTGGCAGATATTTTCAATATCAGCACTGAAAATCTTATCCTAGAAGAAGGACTCGCGGCCTGAGTACTTGGCTGTGCAATATCACCTATCGCCTTACATGCCGACGTCATATCTTCTTTCAGCCTTGAGCTTTCAGTTTCAAGCTTTGCACTCTGCGGCATCATTTTGATGAAATGTATGTAACTTTAGATTTTTCCAGAGTGATTTCAGAGCCAGTTTTTAGAAATCATACTAATTTTTGATTTTAATTTAATCAGGTAAGGCCCAACCGGACCGCGCAAAGGCCATATACCCGACCGGAGACCAAGCCTATGGCCATCACGTATTGGAAGTGAAGGGGGATAATTACGAGATATTAATCATTTGTTGTGTGGCATATTTTGCAACCGTCATCTTCTTCTGAGCCACTCCATCTGAGCATACTCGCATATGGACTGCCGTGCGCTCGATGGCAGGAAAGACACATTACGAGGTCCGTACCAGGTGTCACTGTTGCGCTTGGCCCGGAGTATTCATCGAGGTCTGGCCGGGCTACCGGAGCCAAAGGCTCGTAAACAGTATATGCATATGTTTCTGGTAAAGCCGCATCCGACGGATGTCGTATCCATGCCCCACCATCATCCTGCTGGATATGAAAGTTTTTGTGGCAGCCACAGCAGTAAGCGGTCATGGTATTGCCGAGGATTTTGAAATTTCCAGGTTTAGTGTGGTCCCCAACAAAACCGAGATACTCATTGTGGTCTGTTGAAGTAGGATTGTATTCCCAGTCGTCATCCTCTATTCCTTCAACGCCGTGGCCGGACCCACACCGATGCCCGGAGCAATAGCGGAACCAGCCTTCATCTTCACTCACAACGTTGCTGTAATTAATGGGATGATCGGGGGCATGGTGTGCTACCGCAAGATGGCAGCCTTCACAACCACTTCCTAAATCGGTTAAGATACTTTCCTGCTTTTCAGCCAGTGTAAGGTGACAACTATTAGCACAGCTAGTCGTCCCACCAGGTGCCTCTGAGTGATTAAGATCTACGTCCGACAGGCCCAGTACATTATGACCCTTGTTGTCGTCACCGTATGCCACCCACCAGAAATTACCGCCGGCCAGAGTATTTCCATCTGTTGTGAGAGTAGGATACGTTGGTTGACTCAGGCCCATGACGTAGGGTATGTCGCCATTGCTGCTACTACCTCCGCTATTGTCACCAGTATGACAACCTATACAGTCGCCTTTTGTGAGATGCCGGTACGGTCCATCTTCACCACCTTCAATAGTTTGCCCGCCCTGGCTGTTGTGCATGATATGACAGTTAACGCATGGGCCGTTCACTGCGGCCCAGACCGAATTAGGCAAAAACGTTATAATGCCAACGGATAAGAAAAATATGTTTAGAAATGCCGTTTTTGTTTTCATGGCTGAATCGTGCCTACTCATACACCAAGCCGCTGTCTTATCTCAGCCATTGGACAAGGTTCTGAGACCTGCCTCGTGGTGAAAAACGCCCACGACGACATCATGACCGCAAAGGCCATAAACCTGCATTGTTAATCTATAATCTAAGAGACTTAATTGAAGAGAAGATAGGAAAAAGGAAAAAGAGACTGGGGGAAGAAAAACTTCCCCCAGTCCTCCTTAATGTACGTCAGTCATGATGCATTACTAATCGTCTTTTGTCGTATGACACGTAAAGCAGCCAGTGCCGTCATCTCCACCGCCACCGGCAACCTGGCCATCATAGTCCCATCTGAGCATGTCATCATACGGACTGCCATGGGCCCGATGGCAGGATAGACACATGACCATGTCCGTACCCGGTGTAACCGTTGAGCTCACAGTAGTTAAGCTTGGCCGTGCTACCGGGGCCTCAGGGCTATATGTCGTGTAGGCTGCATATTCACCGGAATCCGGAATGATCGCATCCGATGGGTGCCGGATCCACGAACCGGAATCATCTTGGACATGGAAGCCTCCGTGGCAGCCGCAGCAATACGCGGTCATGGTATTGCCGAGGTTGTAGAAACCTGCGGTGGTAGTTGCATTCACAGCATTACCGAGATACTCATTGTGGTTGTCTGAGGCGGTCTCATATTGCCAGTCATCATCCTCTATTCCTTCAACGCCGTGGCCACCTCCACTCATATGCCCGGAGCAGAAACGGAACCAGCCGTCTTCCTCATCGGCAATACCCTCTGTAGTTGAACCGCTCTTATGATGCTTTACCGCAAGATGGCAGCCCTCACACCCGCTTCCTAATTCGGGATAAACAGTCTGCTCTGCAGCCAGTGTCATGTGACAACTTTCAGCACAGTTTGCCCACACACCAGGTGCTCCTTCACTGTCAAGGATCTCTTGATCCTGGCCTGACAGGCCAAGGACATTATGGCCCTTGGTGTCATTATTACCTCCGTTGTCGGCCACCCAGTAGAAGTTGCCGCCGGCAAGGGTAGTCGTACCATACTCTGGCTCAGTCGTGCTATAGACGTAAGGTATTGTACCCGTGCTTGTTCCACCTCCGCTGTTTGTGCCGGTATGGCACCCTATACAGTTACCTTTTGTAAGATGTCCGTACGGTCCACCAGCGTCAACATCTCCCCCGTTCTGGCTGTTGTGCATGATGTGACAATTAACACATGGGCCGTTCACTGCGGCCCGGACCAAATTGGGCAAAAACGAAATAATGCCCATACAGATTAATAACAAAAATACCCGTTTTAGTTGTCTCATATTTACCTCCTCCTTTTCTGTTGATTTCTGCCTTTTTTCTAGCCTCTATCTTCTAATAACTAAGTCCAGTGACACTAATTAAAATCTATTACGTAACTACTCAGGTGGATAGGCTGAAGGCTGTTAGGAAAAAGCGCATTTTAAAGCCATGTTTGGTGCAAAAATTAGATATTTCCGCTAAAGTACGGCAATCGTACACTTTTGACTCCTTCAGTCTGACTACGTGAATAGTTACTCTATTACCTCTATAATAATTTATAAGGCGATCATTAGCATATGTCAACTATATTAGCAAGCTTCATGCCACAAAATTCGGAAATATAGGCCTCAAAAACATGGAAAAATGCCATCTGACGCCATTATTTTTATAATAAAAAAGGAAATGGAAAATAAATGTCCACTAACATGGACAACTAATATCCAAAGTGGTAATTTTTTACTCAATCACCGCAAGGCCCAAAGGAGCGGACCCCAGGGCTATACGTCCCGCAAGCCGCCCTGGGGTCAGGTCAATTACCGTCACTTCCTGCGAGCCCTGGTTGCCGACATACAGCCACCGACGGTTCACTGAGGAGGCCATTTCCATGGGGGTCCCTCCCACTCGTATCTCTTTTAAGACACTGATCTGACCAGGCAGGAGGACGGAGACAGACCCGCCTTCGAAGTTGGTCACATATATGTGACCTCTACTCATGAAAAGCCTCCTTGGGCAGAATCCTACATTCAGACTCCCTTTCATCTTTCGCCTGCCAAGGTCGTAGATACTTATTGTATTTGAGGCGCTTTCAGTTATGTAGAGAAAATCCTTCCACACGAGAAGTCCCTGGGGAGAACTGCCAACAGACACGGTCTCCTTTATGGTCAGGTCCTCAGGGTTCAGAAGAAATACGGTCTGTGAGAAGGCCGTGGATACAGCCAGCCGCTGGTGATCCGGCAGGTAGATCACATACTCGGGCCGGCTGCCAAGGCGGACCCGTCCGGCAAGGCTCCCGGATCTGAGATCCATCCGGATCAGATAGTGTCCGCGTTCGTCCAGGATGTATGCCCAGATCCCATCCGGGCTCAGGGTCATGAACCCGGGTTCCGTGGTAAGGGGGACCCGGATCACGTCCACCAGCCGGCTGGTTGAAAGCTCAATGACCTTTATGGCAGACTCATCTGTGGCAAGGACGTAGAGCCTGTTTCGCGATCGATCCAGGGCCAGGTATGTCGGCCGCCCGGTAATACCCATAGACCCGCAGACCCGGCCCTTGTCGGTCCTCACCACGTACAGCGTATCTATATCCGGGCACGCGGCGTAAGCAAGGTCTGCCACCAGCGGGATTGATTGAGGTGCTGCCGACATAACAGGATCTATAAACGCGGTCCCCGCTATGGAAGCCGCCACGTCCCAGGTGACGAAGATGGATTGGCTGTCGTGCTTTTTCAGGTCAATAGCAGGGGAAATCGGTATTTCCAGGACGGGCCTCTGTAAAGACAGAAAGACCAACTTACCTTGGCGATGGATCGCCGCCTTATCAAACGTGATCCTCAGGCTGTCATAACGCCCTGGAGTCAGAGGCCCGCCGGCAAGCATGGCCTGTCCCCAATCCATCCGGCCGACCTCAACCTCCAGGGGCTTGGATGCTATGGATGTCCAAAGGTTGTCTTTGCGGATTTCAATATCGGTGATCCGGAGCCAGACCTGAGGGCCTGAACTCTCCTTGACATTCAAGAAAACTGACAGGCGTGCCCCTTCTGTCCCTCCGGTACGGAATCCGCTCGAATACTCAGCCCCGCTTTGGGGAGAACATCCGGAAAAGGGCAGGACAAGACCCAGGACCACGAGCAGTATCCATACAGAATGGAATTTCTTGGATTGAAAGGTAGTATACATCAATTTGGGAATTAATAAATTAACCGCAGACATACGCAGACCTCCACAGATAAATTTGACAACCGAGAATGGTAACCGTTCACAGGATTACAATGCCCGTTTTACCGCAACCCACCGAGCTGTAAGCGTTTACAGGGTGCTGCAGATGTGAGGCGGAGGGTACGCAGACGTACTCCCTGTGCTTCAAGTGCCCGACCTGCCTGCCGGCAGGCAGGCAACAAAGCAGATGCGGTGCC
>JAGGRV010000265.1 GCA_021159445.1 Deltaproteobacteria bacterium
TTGCTCGTCGATCACATAACCCGTTATGCTCGCTCCTCGCGCCTTGAATACAACAAAAAATCCTATTAATTTTTGTTCAACTTATTTATCTCCCGTTCCTTACTGAAAATATCAAAAATTTTTTGCCATTTTGAAATAGTTTAATCCAAATCGCAATAAACACAACATGCAATTTTTGCAGTTTCATGCAATTTTTGCACTTCGTGGATGCAATTTTTGCACTAATTTTTCATGATTAGTGTCCAGCGTTTCTGATGGACATTCAGCAATTTCTAATTCGAGAGCCTCTTGGGAACTAATCGTTTTTTTATTTGTAAGCGTTCACAGGTTCAGGGCTCAAGGTTAGAGAGCGATGAAAATTGAACGGTTTGAAAATATTGAGGCCTGGCAGTTGGCCCGAGACCTAACTCGCAAGGTCAACGGAAGAAAGGTAACCCTGGACCTGTAAACGGTTACTCAGGGAAGTATGTGACAAAATAAGAAGAAGGCCTCCTTGAAAAATTCCAAGAAGGCCTTCGGGGAGAGGAGGGTTGGGAGGATAATGAGTTTTTCTGATTATTGTTCGTATATATCCAAATATTGCAAACACCATGCCATCTATTTTAGAAAACCATATTCCTTTAGTTTGTACTGAAGTGTTCTAATTGAAATACCTAATATTTTCGCAGCTTTACGTCTATGTCCATTTGTTTCCATGATGGTTGTCTCAATGGCTTCTTTTTCCAGGTCTCGTATAGTGCAAAGCCGTTTAGTGGCTGGTACAGGCATAACCTCGATAAGTGAGGTTGTTAACGGAGGCAGTGTCAGCCTAGAGTCCCGGCTTAAAATAATGGCTCGCTCAATGACATTATGTAGTTCCCTCACATTGCCGGGCCATTCGTAGGATTTTATCTGCTTTAAGGTATCATCTGATATTTCCGAGACCTTTTTCCCCACCCGCATAGATATAGATCGGACAAGGTAGTTAGTCAGCACCTGTATTGCCTCAAGGCGTTTTCTCAAAGGAGGAAGGGTGATTGGGAAAACATTTAAACGATAGTAAAGGTCTTCTCTAAAGCGTTTTTCACGTATCCCTGCCATCAGATCTTGGTTGGTAGCGGCAATTATTCTTGCGCTGGTATTGAGGGTAGTAGTGCCTCCCACCCTTTCAAATGTCCTCTCCTGTAGTATTCGCAGAAATTTTGCTTGAGCAGATAGGGGCATTTCCCCTATTTCGTCCAAGAATATGGTCCCATTCTGAGCAAGTTCAAATTTTCCCCTCTTGGCCTTAATCGCTCCGGTAAACGCACCTTTTTCGTGCCCGAAGAGTTCAGACTCAATAAGCGTTTCAGGTATTGCAGCACAATTAAGCTCTACAAATGGACCTTTCCGCTCGCTCAAATGATGAATGGCTTTGGCTACAAGGCTTTTCCCAGTACCGCTTTCTCCCTGAAGTAATACGGTGGCGTCTGTCTTGGCCACATGCTGTATTTCTCTCCAGACTTCCTCCATACCGGCAAAAAGGACGTCAGTAGGTGGGAGACCTTCGGCAAGTTGGTTTCTCCATAGAGTGTCTACCGCCATGAGGGTCTGGCGCTCCACCACTCTGGATACTGCCATTCGCAATTCATCCGGATCTTTGAGGGGCTTTATAAGATAGTCTAAGGCCCCTTCCTTCATAGCCTCCACGGCATTTTCTACAGTAGCATAAGCTGTAAGTATTATGAAATCGATTTCCGGCTTTTCTGATCGTACCTTTTTCAAGAGGTCAAGGCCGCTGATATCAGGCATTTTGAGATCTGTGATTACAAGGTTAGGATAAAAGTCGTTAATTGCGCCAAGGGCTTTGATGCCACTACTGGCTGATTTTATTTGATAGCCCGACCGAGTGAGGATTCGGCTCAGGAGAACTGTCAAGGGTCTTTCGTCGTCTACTACCAGAATGCGAAAATTATTAGGTTCCATAGGCATTTTTTTGTTTCTAATCTAATTATTTAAGCTTATTCTAGCAAGGAATTATGGATTGTCTCTTTATTATAAATCCCATAGCCGGGGCCCATGCAGGAAAAAAAATTGTCGCTGAACTAGAGCGTGGCCTGCATGTCCGAGGTCTTCGCAAGCATATTGTCTTCACTGATCCTGAACATCTGGAGACTCAGGTGCTGTCTTTGGCTCCAGGCCGTGACCTGATTGTGGTTGCAGGAGGGGATGGCACCGTATCAGCGATTGCACGCATACTTGGTAGCCTTGATAGGCCCCCACCTCTTGCCATCCTGCCTCTTGGTTCAGGAAACGATCTGGCCAGAAGCCTGGGCTGGTGGGAAGTATGGAATCAGGGTGGCCTTGATTATTTCTGGTCGGGGATTAGTGATGGAAAGGTTGAGGCAATGGATCTCTGGTCATGCGGAGAGGACTCTAAATTTATAGGATATGCAGGTTTTGGCCTGGATGCAAGGATAGTAGCATCTGTTTCACAATTACGCATGAAACGTTTCTGCCATAATTTTGGAAAGAGATGGAATCAGTTTCTTTATGTTGCTGTTGGCCTGAAATATATACTTTCGATTATGCTCAAATTTGGTTCGACCGAGATGGATGTCTGTTTCTTTGATAAAAAGGGGAATATGAATCAAATCAGGCTAAAGAACCATGCTGCTTTGATCCTTTCTAATATCGGACACTATGCAGGGGGAGGGGCTCTTTCATCTGCATCTTGCTGGAGCGACGGAAAATTAGAGGCCTATGTCATTCCCACTGTCAGAGCATATCTCGGGCTGCTATTGAGAGGTCGCGTTGCTTTTCTCTCAGGTCCTAGAGTCACTTATCAGGCCTGTTCTGTAAAAATCATCGGAAAACAGAATCTTCCTGTACAGCTTGATGGTGAATGGGCAGGAGAATGTATGGCAAGAGATACTATTAAAATACAACATGTGAGGGCTTTACCTGTACTCGTCCCTCCTGACAACTTTGCTGTAAAAGAAAGTGTTGGCAGCCGCTGGTCCAAGAGCCCTATCCTAAAAAGAGATAGTTTATCAATATTGCCGGATCCTGCTACTACTACACGTGATTGAATTTTTTGAAAAAAATTTGTCTCGTGCTTCGTTCTGTCCGAAGAGTAAAATAAATAGTTAACAGAGCTTCAACAGGTGATTCTTGTAAATAGTGAGCAGATATCTATTCCAGGAGGATTATCATGCGTGAAAGGCGTAAAATACCGCGTTATTTAGCGAACTTCCGTGTATATTTCCCAGAGTTCAATATATGGGGACATACTTCTAATATCTCGTTAGATGGATGTTATGTGGCGGTAGATTCCTCCATGTCTGAAGGGTTCATCACTGACTTGTTGGTTGAATTGCCGGTGGTGGGAGTAATTGCTCTTAAGGGTTACGTGCAGCATTTAGGCGAGACGAAGTCAGGAGCCGGTCTCCAGTTTGTTCAGGTGAGGTTTGAGTTTGACCAGTCAGATTACTTCAGTTTGTACTCACGATTTTTAAAGAGTATATCTCAACTTGAGAAAATAAGAACAAATTATCTGGACCTGGTCCAACAAAATCAATTGAAACTTTGTACCATGCCAAGTGAGTCTGAAAAAGCTGAAACCAACTGAGCCTCTTGAAAAACTCAAGATTTTATTAGAGAGCAAAGCGCGAGGAAATGATGTGATTACTTTGCCAACATTCACTTGGTCCTTTCTGGTTTTTTTGCTAGGGACCTGTATCGGTAGCTTTTTGAATGTGTGCATATACCGGCTGCCTCAAGACAGATCGGTGGTAAAACCTGGTTCTGCCTGTCCGAAATGTGGTCATAGACTGAAATGGTGGGAAAATATCCCAATACTGAGTTTTTTGTTTCTACAGGCTAAATGTAGATCTTGTGGGGCAAGGATCTCCTTGCAGTATCCCATGGTAGAGCTATTGAGCGGCCTTTTGGCCCTTGCACTTTGGTATAAGTTTGGTCTTGGCCCTGAAATTTTTATTTATTTTTATTTTTCAGCATGTCTCATAATTGTGACATTTGTTGACCTTGCGCACCAAATCATCCCGGATGCAGTGTCTTTGCCTGGGATCGCCCTTGGCTTCTTATCTTCCTTTTTACTTCCTGAACTGTCATGGTGGGATTCTCTGCTGGGAATATTAATGGGCGGGGGTATCCTGTTTCTTGTGGGATGGGGCTATTATATTATTGCCCACAGGGAGGGAATGGGAGGCGGGGACATCAAACTCCTTGCTATGATAGGGGCATTTTTGGGCTGGCAGGCAATACCGCTTGTGATCCTATTGAGTGCTGCAGTGGGTTCAGTTACTGGTTTGGCGATAATGTCAGTCCGGAAAGGAGATAGACACATGGCCATATCTTATGGTCCCTTTTTGGCTGGAGCTGCTCTTATAACATTATTTTGGGGACGTGAACTGACAGCCTGGTATTTGGTTTTTATCTCCAGGGGCTAACATTATTCTGGTAAAAAATGTTAAGAAAGTTTTCTGATTAGGAAAATATTGTGAGTAAACGTCGAATTCTGGTTATAGATGATGAATATGACGTGAGGAATATAGTTGCCGACATATTGACCTCTAAAAAGGCCGGATATGATGTTGTTCAGGCGGCTAATGCCATTGAAGGCCTGGAATTGGCACAAAAACAGCCCTTTGATCACATAATAAGTGATATTTACATGCAGCCTGAGGATGGGCTCCAATTTCTAAAAAAAGCCAGGGACGCTGGGGTATCAGCCAACATCATCATGATGTCCGGTCAGGCCGATATTGATATGGCCCTTGAGGCCATAAAGTTAGGGGCGTGTGATTTCATCTTCAAACCCTTAGTATCAGACCATCTACTTTTCGTATTGCGAAGGGCCGAGGAAAAGACCGTACTTTTGGAAGAAAATGCCTTTTTAAAGGCAGAAATACACAAAAAATATTCGTTTCACAATATTGTGGCCAAAAGTCCTCAGATTAGACACATTTTTGAGGTCATTCAAAGAGTAGCAGATTACAAGACAACTGTGCTAATAACCGGTGAAAGCGGGACAGGGAAAGAACTTGTAGCCAAGGCAATTCATTTTAATAGCATCAGGGCCAAGGCACCCTTTGTACCGATTAATTGTGGGGGCATTCCAGAGAATTTGCTCGAGAGTGAACTCTTTGGTTATGTGAAAGGGGCCTTTACAGACGCTGTTAAAACCAAAAAAGGACTCTTCGAAGAGGCCCACAAAGGGACACTGTTTTTAGACGAGTTAGGTGATATGCCTTTGCCCTTGCAAGTTAGGCTCTTGAGGGTTCTGCAGGAAGAAGAGATCAGACCTTTGGGCGATACTCGCTCCATCCAGGTAGATGTGCGGATAGTGGCAGCCACTGCAAAGGATATTGCACAAGAGGTGAGCAAAGGCAATTTCCGAGAGGACCTATTTTACAGAATAAATGTACTCTCAATAGTTATTCCTGCTCTAAGAGACAGGAAGGAGGATATTCCTTTACTGGTTGATCACTTTATAGAAAAGTATAATTCCCGCTTAAAGAAGAAAGTGGAGGGAGCTAGCCCTGAGGTAATGCACCTTTTCATCGAATACAAGTGGCCCGGAAATATCCGTGAGCTTGAAAATGCTATAGAAAGAGCAATGGTCTACTCGGATACTCCAATAATACAAGCAAGGGATCTTCCCCCTCATATACGGGCGGGTTTTGAAGTCGAAAGTGCTCCTTCCATATCAGCCCTTGGTGGATCCATCTTTTCCATTAAGAAGGGCAGCAAGATGTTGGAGCGAGAACTTATAATAAAGGCCCTTGACGAAACCAAGGGTAATAAGACTAAGGCTTCCCACCTTCTGGAGATCAGTCTGCCTGCCCTTTTATACAAGATGAAAGACTATGGTCTTGCAGCAGAGATTTAGTCGTCAAGTAAAAATAACTTGTAACCGTTCACGGGTTCAAAGGTTCAGAGGTCCAGAGGTTTATCGAAAATCTGAACCGTTGATTCGTGAGTTCTGAATGGAGAAGGCATGAGAATAGAACGAGGGGAGCATATGTCATACCCCTTAAATTTAAGGATATTGGGGCATGGCACTTGGCCCGAGACCTATCTCGCAAGGTCAACGGAAAAAGGTAACCCTGAACGGTGAACCCTGAACCCGTGAACGGTTACATCAATCCCACTGCCTTCTTCAGCGATTCCACTTCAGAGTCAGTCAATATCCTGTACTTGCCAGGCTGTAGTTTTCCCAGGCTTACAGGCCCCATTTTAATACGTATAAGTCTGATAACCGGGTGGTTTACCGTATTGAGCATCAACCTTATCTGGCGTTTTCTACCCTCTTTAAGCACAATTTCCAAAACTGTTGAGCGCCTCCTGGTTTCCAGCACACGCATTTCACAAGGCAATGTCATTTTCCCTTCTATATCCACACCTTGTCGAAGAAGATCCAGAACTGCCCTTGAAGGTCTCCTTCTTATGGTTGCATGGTAGGTCTTTGTAACCTTGTGGCTTGGATGTAATAGCCGGTGGGCAAGTGCCCCGTCATTTGTGAGGAGGAGCAAACCCTCGCTGTCTTTATCAAGGCGTCCCACAGGATAGACCCGCCCTGGAACTCTTCCCAGCAGGTCCATTATAGTGGTTCGCCCATAGGGATCATGAACTGTAGTCAGGACCCCTTTGGGTTTGTTAAGCAAAAGATAAATGGGCGACCTTTTCCAAAGAATCCTGGTCTTGTCAACACGGATGATATCCGTGTATGGATCTACCTTTGAACCAAGTTCTGTAACAATTTCGCCATTTATACTGACCCGGCTTGAGCGGATAAGTGCCTCTGCCGCTCTCCTGGAGCACACACCGGCGTTGGCGAGATATTTTTGCAGTCTTATCATAACAGGCCTATAGTAGTATAGCGTTTCATTCACTGGTTTACACTTTCTTCAAAAAAAGGTGCATTATCGAATTGAATACGGATGCTGAAATTTGAAATTTGAAATTGGGGAGAACACAAAGATGTAGATGCGTTA
>JAGGRV010000264.1 GCA_021159445.1 Deltaproteobacteria bacterium
GAATACAACAAAAAATCCTATTAATTTTTGTTCAAGTTATTTATCTCCCGTTCCTAAACCTTTGACCGGTTACAGTATTTTTTCTTAGGCAAGGCAGTCAAGATGCCCTTGGCACACTTCACTTTGAATGGCTTCGTAATGGGGTCTGGGATTGCAGGGAAAAAGATCTTAAGTTCATTCAGAAATGGCGTCCACTAATTTATGGCATTATTAACCTCCGATTATTTCGTTTAATCCCTCAATTATCAGATTTATTTTTTCGGGTTTAGCTACACCAATTTTCTTTCGAAGACATTTTACCGATAAGGTGCGAATTTGACTGATTTTAACCCAGGAACGTTTAGGAAAATTTGCATCTTGTAATTCAAGAGTAATGGGAAACCTAAGCAAAGCCTTCTTCAGCCATTTCTTGTTCAAATTTTGGATCTAGTTTTGCACATTCCTGTGCTAATCGGCTTCTTTCAATCCGCGCCAGTTTTTCTGCAACTGCTTCTTGAATGGCCCTGCTACGGTTTGCAAACCTTTGTGACTTGACCAAAAAATCTAAACGATGCAATAAGTTTTGATCAATTGTAATTGCAATTTTTGATGTAGCCATAATTTTACCTCTGATATTACATTATGTCATACCGATAATGATCGCAAGAATAAAGTGCATTCCCCAGTTTTCCGTTGACATTATTTTCCTTATAGCATATTATATGCTATATAATCGAAAGCAATAAAGGAAGGGAAGTATGGGGACTTCAAAAACTGCAACGGCACGGGCATTGCTCGATCCTGAGATAAAAAGGCAGGCGGAGGAAATCCTGCGCGGACTGGGTTTGTCCGTATCGCAGTCCTATGAATTGTTTTACCGGCAAGTTATTGCCCAGAGGGGGCTGCCGTTCGAGCTGCATATTCCCAATGAAAAGACCCTGAAGGCCATTGAAAATTCGCGCAGGGGTCGTGGTAAAACCTTTTCGTCAACAGATGAGCTTTTTGAAGATTTAGGGATTTAGCTGTGCGGTCCATCAGGCGCGACACCCGGTTTAAAAGGGATGTGAAGCTCCTTGCCAGGCGCGGCAAAAAGATGGATAAGCTGAAACAAATTATTCATCTTTTGGCCAATGCTGAAAAATTGCCTGCCCGGAACAAAGATCACCAACTCAAAGGGACGCTGAAGGATTGCCGGGAATGTCATGTCGAACCTGATTGGCTGCTTTTATACCGGATTGAAGGCAGCGAACTCTGCCTGGTTCGCATTGGTTCACATGCAGACTTGTTTGGTTGATAAGGAACGTACAATAAATAACTTGAACAAATTAACGTCTTTTTTGCCGTCTTCTTCGTTGCTCGTCGATCACATAACCCGTTATGCTCGCTCCTCGCGCCTTGAATACAACAAAAAATCCTGTTAATTTTTGTTCAACTTATTTATCTCCCGTTCCTAAGGAATACCCACAGTGGACTAGCTTGAATAATTGCGAGCTGTGCGCCATGAAGCAAAACGGCGTACATGTGGCGTCCGACTTTCTGTAACCGTTCACTGGATTACAACGCCTGTTTTACCGCAACCTACCGAACTGTAAGCGTTTACAGGGTGCTGCAGATGCGAGGCGGAGGGTACGCAGACGTACTCCCTGTACTTCAAGTGCCCGACAACAAAGCAGATGCGGTGCCATGTGAACGCTTACGACTTTTTTTTGCACCTGGCCGATTAGGGTGTTCGTAGCGGGTTGGTGTTAATTCCTTGTAATCCCTGCGCGCTGTCCGGTATTAACGAGGGGGAATCCCATCATTTCGCCAGGATAATGTATCACGTGCCAGAGCTGTTTTATGTTATGTTTGGATGTATTATTTGGGACAGAGTGGCAAGGTACTTGCCGAAGAGCTTGGTGTGAGTTCCCAAGCCGTTTATGCGGCTTCTTCTCGAGTAGAACGGGACGGTGGATTGGACGCGGAAGTCCTGGAAAGATGGTGCCGGTAAAATATATTGTATAAATTGGCAATATCCCCTATGCGTCCGCGTGGTAAACAATGGTCAGCATCTTGGCGGCCAATTTTATTTCGCATTTGACAGATCTTCTAAGATACTCTAAGCTTTTCTAAGCTACTTTGGGAGAAAGATATGGGTAGGGGCAAGATTTTTCAATGTGAGGTCACGGCGTCATCCGGAGTAAAGGAAAAACTTCAAAAAAAACACCGTATTGAAATCTGGGAAGTTGAAGAGGTGACTTATGATGATCCCTATGCCTTTTCAATTACCTACCAGGATTGTTATTTTGTCTATGGTCAGACTTTTTCAGGAAGATACCTTCTCGTTTTAGCGCGAGTATTGTCTTCAAAAAAGGTCCTGAAATTGGGCCTTACGGAAGGAACTAATGTCGTAAAAATAATTACTGCAAGGGATATGAATTCAAAGCAAAGGAAAACCTATAATAAAAAAACGGAATTAAATAGTGAAAAAGTCCAAAAAAGTCTCAGATATTCCGCCCATGAGTGATGAGGATCTGGAGAAATTTTGGGATGGCAACGAGCCTGAAGATTTTAAAGGGTGGCAGGAAGGAACATTGAAATTCAAACGTCCACCTAAAAAGTTAGTTCAATTAAGGCTTGAACCCAGAGACATCAGAATAATCGACAGAGAATCCAAACGTTCTGGAATAGATAGAGCACAATTAGTACGTTCATGGGTAAAGGAAAAAATAAGACGAATAGAAACAATAGGCGCACATCTTAAATAATGTAGATGGGATCAGCCCTTAACATAAGAAATTTTTGATAGGGCCTTGGGGGATAGGGTATTGGAGACGTTGCGAAAGCGCCGGTTAAAACCGGCATGGAGTAGGAGGTGAGTCTTCGGGTGATTGAAGTTGAAGACAAGTCCTCCACGGAGCAAGGAGTAGCGATCCGATCCGGCCCCGAGCTATGCCTCGACGACCAGTGATGGCTCCGCCAAGCGGGAGTTCCCACGTCTGCTATTTCCAAAGCCCTTAACAGGACAATGAAAGATTAATTCAACAATGTCCCCCAGATTTTCATAAATTGAAGAATTTTCTCCAAAATATTATATACTTTACTGTAATCCCTTTTCATACAAAACATCAAATAGGTACAAAAATGATATCTGTCAAAAAGCTGGCATTTACAGCGTTTGCAGCAGCATATTTTGGATTAGGAGGCATATCAGGGCAGAACGCGGCAGCTAAAGAGCCAAGCAGCACTAAACCAGACATCACTATTGAAGAATTAGTCAGAAGCCATGGCGAATTCAGATGTTGTGATAAATTAGCTGTTAATCAGACTGATGTCAGACAAATAGTACCTCAAAACGAAGAGAAAGGCATACAAGATATGAGGAAGTTGGTATCCTCATCACCGCTTGAGGAGGCGTGGGTATATCTGCCAAAAGACGAACTATGGGTTGAGATCGGTAAAGAAAGCAGACCTAACGGAATATGTATAGAGCAGGAGTCTCGTTTTTTTCAATTGACGACAGTATTAGATGTAGAATTTATGCATGATTTGCCTTCAGCAGGCTATGATGAGATCATTGTCTATCATTTTCATCCGGACAGTAATTTTAAATCAATAGAAAATGCTGCTAAAAGGCTAAAAAAAAGACACCGGAGTTCTGTGTTTAGTAAGCAAATGTATGAAGAAAAATTAGAAAGACTTAAAGAAAAATTAATAGCAAAATCATTAGTGCCTTCTGGACCGGACATTTCAAACATGATTATGAATTCAACAATACTCAACAAAATAAATCCTAAAGGAGAAGTGGCATACAAGATTTGTTCTTGCTATGGTGTTGCAGAGTTTTATCTGACTGAAAAAGGAAAAGCGCACTTTAATCAGGTTTTTTCGCTGGAAAAAGAAAGAGATTTTCTTGTTAAAGACCGAACAGAAATAAATATAATCTCGTGCAATGCAAAGCTAAGATTGTTTGGGTTTGCAGGGTTTAATAAAGGTTATACAGAGTCAGCAGCAAAAGAACTGGCAGGACTCATGAGCAGTGAATATATCAGGATTACGTTCACGCCGTATGATGCGATAGGGCAAAGCAAATGAAGTAGTGATAGGAAATCGCTTTTCAGGGATTGGGGAGCAGGTTGATCAGGAACCGGTGAATTGTGGGCCCAAAATCTCCTCAAACTCCATCTCCCCCAAGTCCTATAACCAATAAAGAACGGAATGACTTTTGCTTTATCCGCTATCCAAGAGTGCAATAGCATTGTCATCATAAGGTTTGTATAAAATTGGCTGTAATGTGCTAAGGAACGTACAATAAATAACTTGAACAAATTAACGTCTTTTTTGCCGTCTTCTTCGTTGCTCGTCGATCACATAACCCGTTATGCTCGCTCCTCGCGCCTTGAATACAACAAAAAATCCTGTTAATTTTTGTTCAACTTATTTATCTCCCGTTCCTAAGCCAATAAATGCCAATTTTCCAAAAATGTTTCAGCTTTTTCCCTATCATTGCAAAGAATTGATATGGGTGAGAAAAAGTTTCTTGGTTTCCACATCCTGAGTCATTATCGATAATTTGTTCATGATCCTGTTGTTGCCATGCAATATCTTGTTTCATTTTTAATTGCAACAAAGCAGAAATGAGCATGCTACAGAATTGTATAGTAATACCATTTGGGTAATTATTGATTAAATGGATTCCCGTCATGGTCCGTTTTAAGAAACGAAAAAATAACTCTATTTGCCAACGATATGCATACAAAGTTATTATTTGAAAAGTAGATAAATCCCGTCTGTCAGTCAGTATATGATAAACTTCTTTCCCTACTCGAAAATAAACCAGCCTGTAAATATTTTTATGCGGATCACTTTTGTATCTGATGAGTTGATCAGATACATCTGTAAACAAGAATTGAACAGATTTCGGTAAACTCATACTGAGAGATTCTATTATATCATCAATGGTGAGGTTATCTTTAACTCGGAAAATTAAATGAGCTTGGGCTCGTAGGATATCGTCAAATAGTCGAAAACAAGAATATCCTCGATCAGCAATGTATGTTATATCATTAGCCAACATCTTGCGCAAAGCTTCACGTTCGCTTGAATTTCCACTGCCAACAATAATCTCTACAGGTATCATTCGATTCAATTCGTAGCACAGATGTAGTCGTATGGCTTTACTATTTTTTTATATTCAGCCCAAAGCATAGAACTCATGGTAGGAAAAAGAGAACCATCAATACAATAAATAACACCCAAAGATTCTATTTCAGGGATTGCCTTTAAACTCAACGAAGAGAGCAAGCTTATAAATATGGTCTTAAATAGATCTGATAAAAACCTTTCAAAAGCATCGTTAAATGTACTACGAGCAACTCTGCGTAACTTGAGTTCCGGAGGTAATGTGTTTTTTTTAGAGCATTAATCAGCAGTCCAATACTTTGAGTTCCCGAAACAAAATAATAAATGAGCAAACGAAAAAAATCTGGGAAGAAAAATTTCTCATTATGATGCGATGTGAGCTTTTCGCTTTGTTCTTTAATTAATGTCTCAACCGGTTTCATTAATTGATCAAACACTGTTGGATTTTCGACGTAATAATACGTAATTTTTTCCATAACTTTGCTATGCCTCCTTTCCCCCAAGGATGACATACCAAATTTTTTCTTAAATGTCTATCTTTTTCGTAAGTAATTGCTATTCCAGGATATTTTGTCATAAAACAGCATGGCAGCAAATTTCATTCCGTTTACTATTGGACCCTGACAAGAAGAGGCGTACCTGTTAAAGAAGTTGTAAATTTAAATGGAATTATTAATGAATATCAGAAAAGCCCTGAATATGAAAAGCTACGATCATTTCATCCACATATTGAAACAGAGACCAGGCTTGAAACAGATCTATTAAATATCACAGGCTCTCCAATTCATCTTTCCAAGACCATTATGAATTTAGTTTCAAATGCAGCAGAAGTTATATATGGAGCGGGAAAAATTACCATATCAACAGAAAATCTGTATATTGACAGACCTGTCAGCGGTTATGACTATGTGGAGGAAGGAGGTTATGTTGCTCTTATTGTTTCTGATACCGGGGCCGGCATCTCTGATGAGGATATAGGAAAAATATTTGAACCTTTTTACACGGAAAAGAAAATGGGAAGAGGCGGTACAGGATTGGGCATGGCTGTAGTATGGGGCACAGCAAAAGACCATAATGGATATATTGATATTCAAAGTACCCTTGGGAAGGGAACTACGTTCATTCTCTATTTCCCTATAAGGAACGGGAGATAAATAAGTTGAACAAAAATTAACAGGATTTTTTGTTGTATTCAAGGCGCGAGGAGCGAGCATAACGGGTTATGTGATCGACGAGCAACGAAGAAGACGGCAAAAAAGACATTAATTTGTTCAAGTTATTTATTGTACGTTCCTAACCAGGCAAAAACCTGCGGAAAACGATACTGCTTTTTCAATTCAGGACTATGTGAGCAAAGGAGAGTCAATATTGGTGTTAGATATGATCATGGAGCCCGGCATAGATGGCCTTGATACATACAAGCAAATACTTAAACTGCATTCACGGCAGAAAGCAATCATCACAAGCGGATTTTCTGAAACAGAGCGTGTTCAAAAAGCACAAGAGCTGGGTGTGGGTCAATATATCAAGAAACCATATACTCTTGAAAAGATTGGGATAGCTGTAAGAACTGAGTTAGA
>JAGGRV010000381.1 GCA_021159445.1 Deltaproteobacteria bacterium
AAGAAACAGAAATAGCCGTTGAGTGTTCGGTTTTGGATATTCGTTTTTCATTCGACGTTGGACGTTCGATGTTGGATGTTGGACGTTCATTTTTTAATGTAACCTGTGAACGCTTACAAAATAACTTAGCGCTTATGGATTCCCTTCCCCAACATGTGAATGCGCCCGTTAAGGATGAGTTCCTTTATAACCGGTATAACCGGCCTGGAGTTAGACTATGGAAAACATTATTCCGGTTTTAATATTCATTGCAGGCATTGTTTCAGGGGCTGGAATTTTTTGGCTTTTCCATCGTGCCGAAATCACGCAGGTTCGGGAACAATTAAGGCAGGCAAATGATGAGACAAGGGACCTTCGAGATCAAATTCAGACCGAGTCTGAGAGACGGTCGGCTGCCGAGGAAAGGAGTTCCCGCATTCCTGAACTGAAGGATTCGCTGAATGCCAAGGAAGCCGGAATTTCCCAACTCCAGGAAGAAAACACCCAACTTAAGACGCAATTATCGGAATTAGAGACCCGTATTGCAGATGAAAGAAAATCGATTCAGGAGAAGCTGGATCTGTTAAACAGTGCCCAGACAGGCCTGGCTGATGCCTTTAAGGCCCTTTCCGCCGAGGCCCTTAAGAGCAATAACCAGTCATTTCTTGAGCTCGCAAAGGCCACTTTGGAGAAATTCCAGATTGAGGCCCAGGGCGACCTGAAGCAGCGGCAAAAGGCAGTAGAAAACCTGGTTTCACCCGTCAGGGAATCTCTGATAAAAGTTGACTATCAGATACAGGAGATAGAAAAGGCGCGAAAAGAGGCCTATGGCGGTCTGTCTGAGCAGGTCAAGTCCCTGATTACCACGCAGGAGAAGCTTCAGTCAGAGACAGGAAATCTGGTTAAGGCCCTGCGTGCTCCCTCGGTACGCGGTCGTTGGGGTGAAATCCAGCTCAAGAGGGTAATTGAAATTGCCGGCATGTTGCCACACTGTGATTTCGTCGAACAGAAGACCGTGACAACCGATAAAGGACATATCAGGCCTGACCTGATAGTCAGATTGCCGGGCGGGAAAAATGTGGTAGTTGATGCCAAGGCCCCGCTCCTGGCATATCTGGAGGCCATGGAGGCCAAAGATGACAAATCTAGAATCGAACACCTGAAGGACCACGCACGTCAGGTACATGAACACATGAGAAAATTGAGTTCAAAGGCCTACTGGCAGCAGTTTGAGCCGACTCCGGAGTTTGTTGTCATGTTTTTACCCGGGGAGAATTTCTTCAGTGCGGCTTTGGAGCAGGACCCGGGGTTAATCGAAAAAGGAGTGAGAGATTGCGTAATTCTTGCGACACCGACCACATTGATTGCCTTGCTTCGTGCCGTGGCATACGGATGGAGACAGGAGAAAATTGCCGAAAGTGCTCAGGCAATAAGCAAAATCGGGAACGAACTCTATGAACGCCTGAGTGTGTTTGCCGACCATTTTTCCGGCGTGGGTAAGGGACTGGATCGAGCCGTGGAGACTTATAACATGGCAGCAGGTTCTTTAGAAAGTCGAATACTTCCAGCAGCCCGGCGCTTTACGGAACTTGGTGCTGCATCAAAAAAAGAAATTTCACCGGTGTCGCCTGTAGAAAGATCATCAAGGACGCTTCAGGCGCCGGAACTTGTTAATGATCAAGGTCCGGCAGAAAACGAGAAGAGGTGATTGATAACATGATCGACTTTTTGGGATCAGGGGCACTTAATCTCGATCTTGTCTATGAAGTGGATAACCTTGAGGATGTGCGGTCAGCAGGCTTTGATCTCCATCCCGGGCATGAAATATCAGGAGATCAAGAAACGGCAAAAGCCCTTATGGATTTTCTCCATGGCCAGGGGACCCTCATGGCCAAAAGCGGAGGAGGCTCTTCCGCCAATACCATATGTGCTCTCAGCCGTCTGGGTCACAGGGCCGGCTTCATCGGTACAGCAGGTGAAGACAGGGCAGGGAATTTCATACTGAGTTCTATGAAGGGTGTGGATTCTTCCCTTGTGAAGCAGGTCGGCAAAAGTGCAATCTGTATCATTATAATAGAAAAGATGGAACGGGACAGGGCCATGTTTGTTGCACCCCATGACCGTGAGGGGAAATTCCCGGATTCTGCAGTCCTGAAAAGCGTGTTAAATACAAAAGTGCTCCATTTCAGTTCCCTGGTTCAGTCACGCGGCATCTCCACCCAGAAAAAGCTGGCCAATGCCCTTAAGCCGGAACAGGTCCTTTCCTTTGATCCAGGTGAGCTTTACGCGGCAAGGGGCATTGAGGCCCTGTCATGTATTCTCAAAAGGACGGATATACTCTTCATCACGGAAGAAGAAGTAAAGATAATGACAGGCATGGCAGGCAAGGCCGGGCTTGAGGCCATTTATCCCCTGCTGAGTGAGAATCGGGCAGGTCATAATAATGCCTCTGTGGACTGGAACCTATTCAAAGACACAGGGGGGGCTGCCATAGTATGTAAACAGGGTCCAAGGGGCGTGGCCATCTATAGTCCTGATGTATCTGTGACAATTCCGGCTGAAAAGGTCTTGAAAATAGTTGACAACACCGGTGCGGGCGATGCATTTAATGCAGGTTTTTTGCACGCCGTGCTTCAAGGGGCACTGGCCCGTGAATGTCTCAGGTCTGGTGTACGGCTTGCCGCCCTTTCTCTGTCGGCCTTTGGCAGAGGCTGGCTGGACAAGCTGGAGATCTGAAAATCTGCAGCACCCTGTAAACGCTTACAGTTCGTTTGCTGTAAAATGGGCGTTGTAATCGAAAAAAGGAGGAAATATGTGGAGTTTCGGTTGGTGGACCACGGGTAGGGACCAGGCGGCCATTGATCTGTTTGAGACTGTTCACAACGCCATTAACAATGGGATCATCCCCGGAGAAATCTCATATGTATTTTCTTCAAGGGAACCCGGCGAAAGCGAGTTCAGTGACCGGTTGGCAAAAATGGCTGCTGACCATGGTATTCCTGTGGTCAGTCTTTCAGCAGTGCGTTTTCGCCCGGATCTCAGGAAACAGGATCGTGAGGTATGGAGACATGCCTATCACAAAGAGGTCCTTGCCAAGGTCAAAGATTTTACGGCCCAGGTGGTGGTACTTGCAGGATATATGTGGGTAGTCAGCCCGGAGGTCTGCCGGAAACTCTCAATTATCAACCTTCATCCCGCGGCCCCCGGAGGCCCTGCCGGAACCTGGCAGGAGGTGATCTGGCAGTTGCTGGATCAGAAAGCCGACAGAACCGGAGTCATGATGCACCTTGTGACTCCTGAGCTGGACAAAGGGCCCGCTGTCACCTATTGCTCTTTTTCCATACAGGGGGGTGCCTGGGATCACCTATGGAACCAGTTTGAGCATGAGCTTCAAAGATCAAGTCTTGAGAAGATAAAGGAATCATTTGGAGAATCACAACCGCTTTTTGCCAGAATCCGCAATGAGGGAACAAAAAAAGAGCTCCCGCTCATCGTCCAGACCATAAGATCCCTTGCCGCAGGAGAGATCTCAATCAAGGATTCCCAACTATACGACAGGACAGGAAGCAAATTGGCCGGACCCTATGATCTTACAGGTGCTATTGTCACGACCGCATAAGCAGCCATACCCTCACTGGTCCCTGTAAATCCAAGCCCTTCGGTGGTAGTGGCCTTGATGTTGATCTGATCCACAGATACTTTGCAGGCATCAGAGACGTTTTTCTCCATCTCAGTCACAAAAGGAGCGATTTTAGGGGACTGGGCAACCAGGGTGATATCGGCATTTCCCAATTTCCAGCCGGAAGATGCTATTTTTTGGATTACCTCTTCCAGGAGCTTTATGCTTGAAATTCCGGCATAGCGCGAATCACTGTCCGGGAAATGCCGTCCCAGGTCGCCCAGTGCGGCAGCCCCGAGGATCGCATCACACAGGGCATGTGTTATGACGTCTGCATCAGAGTGACCCAGAAGGCCATAAGGATGTGGGATCTTTACGCCCCCCAGAATAAGAGCGCGGCCGCTCACAAGCCTGTGCACGTCATAGCCACAACCTATTCGGATCGTATTCATGATGTATAACCTGTATAACCGTTTACACTCTTTGGCAGGGAATTATTTTAACCTTTCCAGGTTTAATGAGAAGCAGATGCCCCCTTCCTATGGTAGATTAAGTAGCTGTAAAAACATATAGAAAGGGGTACCAATGAAATTGCGCTATACCTTATCATATTACTGATCGAGAATTCAAGACTCTCTTTTCCCCTGGTTAGAAGAAGAGCGCTATTTCCTCTTTCACCTGTAGCCCTTTACGATTTCCGAACTTGGGAAAAGGAGCAGAGAGATCGGCCCTTTTCTCAATGATCCGTTGCAAATAAGCATGGAGCAAGCTAATGAACTGAAAGAGATATGGTCAAGGCTATCTGAATTAAGCTGATTTCCTGAGCCATACCTGGCAGGGCGAGTGAGAACCTACCGCCGATGGTCGAACATCTATTCACAGCAGTTAATACGTGAGGATATTCGTGATCTGACCGGCGTAAAATCTGTCGTGGATATGGAAACGCTCTATCTTTTGTTGCCATCAAAGGTAGGGAGCCCTATCTCTGCACCTTCGTTGTCTCACGACTTGAAGGTTTCTTATAATTCTGTTCGGAGTTGGTTGTCGGTTTTTGAAAGATTTTTCAAACTTGGCCTCCAGGTCCGCAGCCGCCTCCGATTGACGGTCCACTCTTGATCTTTCTGACTGCTATTGTTACATGTTATGTTGTCTGAAAAGATATTAAATCCAATGCAATGAAGAGGCTTGGACCCTGAAGCACGCAGAGAGGAAACCATTTATGTCCTCGTGGAGCGCAATGACAAATCCCCGGCCTGTCCCGCTACGCAGAATGTGCGTCTTCTCGGGGTTAACAGAAAGCCATCCCATACTACGATAGTTAAGGAATGCCCTCACTGCGAGGAACATTCCGGCTTACCCAAAACGCAAACAGAACGTAGGGATCAATGGAACAGGTTGTCATAGAGAACCCGGTCATCAATTCACCCTTTAAAGAACCAAAAAGGCACTTTCTCTTTTCCGAAGAGGGCATCACAAATGAGATTGTGGAAGCCCGACGCGAAAGCTCCTACTTCATCCCCATTCCCAAGCCGAAAAAGAAAGGAAAACAGAAGCAGCTCTCATTCGAAACTGAATGGACTCAAGACCGGCTCAAAGAAAACGAGTTCATCAATCATGTCCGTGCCCGAGTCGCCGGGTGGAGGCAGGGCCGGTATTTAGGTATCACAAAGACAACTGGGCGCCTGCTGGAATACTGGCAACGACCGGAGCGAGAGCCAAGGCTCTTCTATTGCCAGATAGAAGCCTTGGAGACAGTCATTTACGTCACTGAGGTGGCCAAGAACTACGGTGACGCCTGGATTGAAAATGAACTTCGCAGGGCCAACGAACTTGCCAATCCTCTCCTTTATCGCCTGGCCTGCAAGATGGCCACAGGCAGCGGCAAGACCGTAGTCATGGCCATGCTCATAGCCTGGCATGTCCTTAACAAAAACGCTAACAAACAAGATCGTCGGTTTTCCGACGCCTTTCTCATCGTCACACCGGGTATCACAATACGAGACCGCCTTCGGGTCCTGCTGCCTAGTGATCCTCAGAATTATTACCGGCAGATGGATATAGTCCCACCTGACCTGAGAGATCAACTCGGAAAGTCCAGGATCATTATCACCAACTTTCACTCATTCAAGCTCAGAGAGCGCAACAAGGCCAGTAAACTCACCAAGAGTATCCTGGCCGAGGGAAAAGCCAGCCCATTTACAGAAACTCCGGCCCAGATGGTCCGCCGGGCCTGTCGTGATCTGGGCAACAAGAGAAATATCCTGGTCATAAACGATGAGGCCCACCACTGCTACCGTAGAAAACCAGACGGTGTAGAGGAAAAGCTGAAAGGCGATGAGCGAAAAGAGGCTGAAAAACGGGAAGAAGCCGCACGGATATGGATTTCCGGACTCGAGGCGGTTAAGGCCAAAATCGGCATAAGGGCCATTTACGATCTATCGGCCACGCCTTTCTTTTTGCGTGGCTCGGGTTATAAGGAGGGGACCCTTTTCCCGTGGGTAGTCTCTGATTTCTCGCTCATTGACGCTATAGAATGTGGGGTCGTCAAGGTGCCCAGGGTTCCCATAGCCGACGACTCCATGGCAGACGACCAGCCGACCTACCGCGACCTCTGGCTTCGCATCCGCGACCATCTCCCCAAGAAAGGCCGGAAGACCCAGGCAGTGACCGGGGAACCGAAGCTGCCTGCTGCATTGGAAGGAGCCCTCCACAGTCTCTACAACAACTATGAGAAATACTACCGCCAATGGGAGAAAAACACCGAGGCCCGGGGCAAGGGCCAAACACCTCCGGTCTTTATCGTGGTCTGTAATAACACCAACGTGTCCAAGCTCGTCTTCGATTACGTATCCGGCTGGGAAAAGACTTTGCCCGGCGGTTCCACGATTGTCGTCCCTGGCCAAATGCCTGTCTTCAGCAACGAACATAATGGCGGCTGGGGCCATCGGCCCAACACCATCCTGATAGACAGTGAGCAGCTTGAGTCCGGAGACGCTATG
>JAGGRV010000341.1 GCA_021159445.1 Deltaproteobacteria bacterium
TAGGCGTTATGGTCAATGTGCCCCTGGGATTCATACTCTCTACTTATGTATTTGCAGAATACTGGAAGGCTATCAGGTAGTTGAACAGTTGCAAATTGCGCTTTTTGAATCAATCAGAATTGCAAAGGAAATTTAACCACAAGATAAAATGGCTATAGAGCCTTATACCCCCAGCCTCTTATAGCATTTGACGCAGCATTGCGGCATTTCGGACCGAATTTGCTCAGGTCTTCTCGCCGTCTCAGGATCAAAGAGATCTCTGAACCTGGCATATTCGTTCTTGTTCCATATCCTGGTCAGGCTTTCGTTCCGTATGTTGCCAAAGGACATTCCTCTGAGCGGAAGGGATCGATCTTTGAAGATGTAATGTGAAGAGAGAACCGGATTGGTCAAAACGCACGGGACTACTTCGCCTTCAACGTTGATGACGCATGCACGAAGGACATTTTCACGGCACACGAGAGAAGCATCGTCAAGGCTGGGGCCGTGATAGTCAAAAACAATGTTTTCACGGCCGGCTCTGTCCGTAAGCTCGTCCAGTGTAGTGCGATAGTAGTGAGTGTGCACTGTGTCATTGAAAATCGCCTCTGCGGAAAGCTTTGGATCAACAATCAAACTAAGGTTGCTGGCTACGATCTGTTTCGCTTCTACTCTTTTTGCAAGAGGGAGAATCCCTTTGAGCTCATGGAAGTTGGATTTGAGCATTAGATAGGCAAAATGCACGGAAGGGACTTGACTATTCTTTTCAGCCTTGATCTTGCACAGTTGCTCAAGGTGGGAAATCACTTCATTGAGGTCGGTTCCCTTACGAATCCGGTTGTGGGTCCCCGGGGTGGTGCCAGCAAGGCTGATACCTATAATATCCAACTGCAAGCCAACCAACTTCCGAATGACATTTTCAGTAAGAAGCATGCCATTTGTGGTAAACCCGACATGTTTTCCGTGATCCTTGCAGATGCGGATCATCTCAAAGAAGTCCTTATTGAGAAGAGGTTCCCCCCATCCCTGCAGGTAAATCAAGTCGGTGTATGTGAGAAAGGGGATCAGTTCATAAAATAGCTCTATTGGCATGTGTATGTTTGCCCAAGACTTCATCATGATGGTATGGGGACAATAGATGCAGGCTCCATTACAGTATGTCGTCACCTCAATCTGGACCCAGTCCAGGGTTGGACTGGCGATTTTCTCCAGTTGTCTTTTGACCCATTCGAACATGTTCAATGTTTGTTTTTCATGGTTTTCTGAATCTTAGCCCAGGTATCACGCAACGTCACCGTGCGATTAAACACAAGGGCTCTATCAGAAGAGTCTTCAGTGTCCACGCAGAAATAGCCCTGTCTCTCAAACTGAAAACGACTCCCTGGTGCCGCGTTTGCCAGACTCGGTTCCACACGGCACGACGTCAAGGTCTCCAGGGAATTTGGATTCAAATTGGCCCTGAGATCACCACCATCCTTTACTTCATCGGGGTTTGCTTTCAGGAAGAGATGATCGTACAGGCGTACTTCGGCCCGGAGTGAGTGGGCAGCCGAGACCCAATGCAGTGTTGCCTTGACCTTGCGTCCATCCGGAGATCCACCGCCTTGCGTTTCAGGATCATAGGTGCAACGCAACTCCACTATTTCGCCGGTCTGTTCATCTTTTACTACTCCAACGCATTTTATATAATATGCGTATCTCAGCCGCACCTCGCGGCCCGGAGCCAGACGGAAGTACTTTTTCGGCGGATCTTCACGAAAATCCTCCTGTTCTATGTACAGCACCCGTGAAAAAGGTACTTTTCTGGAACCCATCCCGGGATCTTCAGGGTTGTTGATGGCCTCCAGCTCTTCCATCTGATCTTCCGGGTAGTTTTCAATGACCACCCTGAGAGGACGCAATACCCCCATAACACGCGGTGCTTGTTGATTCAGATCCTGGCGTACACAGTGTTCGAGCAACGCCACATCGACCGTGCTGTCCCTTTTTGCTACTCCGATACGCTCACAAAAGTCACGGATCGACCTCGGGGTATATCCACGTCTGCGTAGACCACATATTGTAGGCATCCGCGGATCATTCCATCCACTGACGTCACCGGACTTCACCAGTTTCATGAGCTTTCGCTTGCTCATGATAGTGTAGCTGAGATTGAGGCGGGCAAATTCGATCTGCTGAGGATGACATTCGACCTCCAATTGGTCGAGCACCCAGTCGTACAAGGGGCGATGATCCTCAAATTCCAGCGTACAGATGGAATGTGTGATCCCTTCGATGGAATCAGAAAGGCAGTGAGTGTAGTCATACATGGGATAAATGCACCACTTGTCGCCTGTCCTGTGATGTGGCATCCGTTTAATACGATAGATGGCCGGATCCCGCATATTCAGATTCGGAGATGCCATATCAATTTTTGCCCGGAGTATGTGAGATCCGTCCTCAAATTCTCCTGCCCGCATGCGCGCAAACAGGTCCAGGTTCTCCTCAACCGGGCGTGAGCGATACGGGCTGTCCTTGCCCGGCTCAGTCAATGTGCCGCGGTACTCCTTGATTTCCTCCGGGCTCAGGCTGCAGACATAGGCCTTGCCCTTTTTTATTAACTGAACCGCATATTCGTACAACTGATCAAAGTAGTCGGATGCATAGTAGAGATGTTTGCCCCAGTCAAAACCAAGCCACTTTACGTCTGCTTTGATCGACTCAATATATTCAATGTCTTCCTTGCCAGGATTTGTGTCATCGAAACGCATGTGGCAGACGCCGTCCTTGTTTTCTGCAGCAATTCCAAAGTTGAGGCAGATAGACTTGGCATGCCCGATATGGAGATAGCCGTTCGGCTCCGGTGGAAATCGGGTCACAACTCGACCTTCATTCTTGTTTATCCTCAAGTCCTCTGCGATGATATTGCGAATGAAATCAGACGATGGATGAGAATCGATCATAGTCATATTTACGGCTCCGTTTCGGTCTTTCTCTTGAGTTCTGCAAGCGGATTCCTATAGTGATTTAGGCATCCTTCATTCACCAGTTTACACTTTTTTTGAAAAAGTGTGTATTATCGAATTGAATGCCGATGCCGAAACTAGAAATTTGAAATTTGAAATTAGGTAATGCATCTACATCTTTGTGTTTTTCCCAATTTCAAATTCCAAGTTTCAAATTTCACTGCCAAATTACAAGATCAACAAAGTGTAAACCACTTTTGACTTGTCGTGAAGGACGCCGTTATTTATAGGAATGAATTTGCCTTTTCATCTACATTCAGACCTCTGTAGTGTCTATGAAATATTGCTAATAATATCAACTAGATTTTTAAAAAATGCAAAAGTTGGCTTAAGCCATTGAAGTTTCTAGACGATAATAAATTTAATATTGATGCGAATTGATCCAAAGGTGCTATGTCACTTATACAACGTTTAGACAATATTCATGATCTTCCCCCTATGCCTCATACTCTAAACAGTGTGCTGGAAGGCCTTGATAGCATCTCCTCTTCGGCCCAGACGATGGAAAAAATAATCAGAGACGATCCTGTTCTAACGACAAAGATGCTACGTATAGCGAATTCGCCGTATTATGGCCTGAGGCGAGAGGTTAGCAGCATTGCCAGGGCCGTAGTCATTTTGGGTTTTGAGGAAGTGCGAAGCGTAGCGATAGGGCTCTCACTTACCGGAGTATTTTCCCATGATCTAGGCTTCGAAGAATTTGACGCCAAGGGTATATGGCTTCACTCCATAGGTGTAGCCAAGGTCTCCAAGATGCTGGCAGAGGATATTTCTGGTCTTGAGACGGATGAGTTATTTACAGCGGGCATGGTCCATGACTTGGGACGTTTTTTACTCTGTCTATACTTTTCATCTGAATTGAGAGAGATTTTGGAATTGAGGCGACAGGAAGGACTGTCCCTTTCTGATGCGGAGGAGCAGTATGGACTTACCCATTCAGAGGTAGGAGCATATCTAGCCAAGAGATGGAATTTGAGTGAAATGTTGGTGGATATTATCCGTTACCACCACTGTCCCAAAAGCGCCGGTCCAAATACTTTGGCCGCCTCAGTTGTTTTTCTGGCTGACGAGATCTGTCAGAAAATGAAGTTCGGTTGGCATCTTGAGGGAGAGCCAGACAAGGTGCTCGTGCCCAAAAATTTGGGGCTCGACCGAAATACTATGAAAAAAGCGGCGCTTTACCTAAAAAACGAGAGAGAGAGCATGGAGGCCAGCTGGGGGGCGATATTTTCTACATAGTCCAGCAATTATATGGCACCGGTCCAAATACCCATAAGCGCTAAGTTGTTTTGTAAACGTTCACGGGTTACATTTATGCTGTACGGAATTGTTTTGAAAGATGAACGTCGAACATCGAACATCGAACGTCCAACGTCGAATCGAATGAAAAACGAATATCCAATACCGAACATTCAACGGCTATGTCTGTTTCTTTTCAGCCGTTTTGATACTCGCTATGTTAGCCATTTAGGCTGAAGGCTGAAGGCTGCAGTATATTGATATCCCGTCTCCTGCAATAATTAGCAGCCTTTCTTCCAGATCATAAGTCTGTTTCTTCATATTTTTCCATTCAATATTCGATGTTGGACGTTCGATGTTCGATGTTCCTTAAACAAGCACGACAATGAATTTACCTTTTCATCTACACTCAGACTTCTCCCCTTGCGGAGACCAGCCTGGAGCCATTGCCGCCCTTACTGAAGGGCTTCAAAGGGGTCTTTGCCTTCAGGCACTCCTTGGAGTCACCGGGTCCGGCAAGACATTTACCATGGCCAACATAATGAACCAAGTGCAGCGGCCTGCCCTGGTAATTGCACCGAACAAGACCCTTGCTGCACAGCTATTTGGGGAATTCAAAACCCTTTTTCCGGAAAACGCAGTTGAATATTTTGTAAGCTATTACGATTACTACCAGCCAGAGGCCTATATACCTCAATCCGACACCTACATTCAGAAGGATTCCTCAATCAATGACTTTATTGACAGGCTCCGCCACTCCGCCACTCATTCACTGCTTACCAGAAGAGATGTGATAATTGTGGCCAGCGTATCATGTATCTATGGTCTGGGCTCTCCTGAAGAATACCAGCAGATGCAGTTCTACTTGAGGGTTGGCGATGAGCGTCCCAGAGAAGAGATCCTGGCACGGCTGGTCGCGATGCTGTATGACCGAAACGATGTCGATTTCCATCGGGGGACCTTCAGGGTTCGGGGAGACATAGTTGAGATTTTTCCTGCCCATGAGGAAAAACACGCCTTAAGGATTGAGCTCTTTGGAGACGAAATCGAAAATATAAGCATCATTGACCCACTTAAGGGGCAAACCATTGCTTCTTTGAGAGAAACTATTATATATCCATCGAGCCACTACGTGGCATCTGAAGGCAGACTTGACAGGGCCATTCTGAACATCAAGGCAGAGCTGGACGAAAGACTCCTGTTCTTTGAATCTCAGAATAGATTAGTTGAGGCCCAGCGCCTTGAACAGAAGACCAACCTGGACCTTGAGATGCTTCAGGAGCTGGGTTATTGCCATGGAATCGAAAACTACGCAAGACACCTCTCAGGCCGCCCCCCGGGAGAGCCGCCTCCTGCACTTTTAGACTATTTTCCAAAGGATTTTATAACTTTCATTGACGAAAGCCACATAAGCATTCCCCAGATAAGGGGCATGTACGCAGGGGATCGTTCCAGGAAAAAGACCCTTGTTGAGTTTGGCTTCAGACTCCCTTCAGCCCTGGACAACCGCCCACTACGGTTTGATGAGTTTGAAAAGGCCGTGGGCCAGATCGTTTGCATCTCTGCCACTCCGGGGCCATATGAGCTTGAGAAGGCAGGAGGGGCAGTGGCGGAGCAGATCATAAGGCCGACAGGTCTTGCAGATCCGCCGATAGAGGTAAGGCCTGCCGGCACCCAGGTAGACGATCTTATGGAGGAGATACAAAAAACCGTTGCGAGAAATGAGCGTGTCCTTGTCACTACCCTGACAAAGAGGATGGCAGAGGCCCTCACAGAATACTATTCCTCAGTTGGTATTCGCGTTGAATATCTCCATTCGGATATCAAAACCATAGAGAGGAGCAAGTTAATACACGGTCTGAGGCGTGGTGACTATGATGTACTGGTTGGGATTAATCTCTTGAGAGAGGGGCTCGATATCCCGGAGGTATCCCTGGTGGCAGTGCTGGATGCGGACAAGGAGGGTTTCCTACGTTCAGAACGGTCTCTTGTTCAGACAGCAGGGCGGGCCAGCCGGAATACTGATGGCATGGTGCTGCTCTATGCAGACAGGATTACCGGTTCCATGAAGCGGGCAATAGAGGAAACCGAACGTAGGCGCCGGATACAGATAGAATACAATAAGATACATAATATTACTCCGGTCACTATAAGAAAGGCAGTTAAAGACGCCCTGTCTTCCATCTATGAGAAAGAGCAGCACCTGGAAAGGCAGATAGCTGAGGCAACAGTTCCCTATGCAGACTTGTCGGGTATCCAGGATATGGAAGAACGGATCAGAATCCTGGAACAGAAGATGAGGGCTGCTGCCAAAGAACACAGGTTTGAGAAAGCCGCTGAACTCAGAGACAAGATTAAAGAACTCA
>JAGGRV010000416.1 GCA_021159445.1 Deltaproteobacteria bacterium
GCACCGCATCTGCTTTGTTGTCGGGCACTTGAAGTACAGGAAGTACGTCTGCGTATCCGTACGCCTCGTATCTGCAGCACCCTGTAAACGCTTACAGTTCGGTGGGTTGCGGTAAAATTGGCGTTGTAGAACGGTTACTCTTGCTCTAACGGAAAAGATGGGATAAACAAGAAACAATAATACATGACACCAATCGTAAGCGGAGAAAATATGCCCCATCGTATAGAAGTTACATTAAAATTTCATCTTCAAGATCCACAAGGCCTTAAGACAGCCCGGCAGTGTCGCGAGGACCTCAAGCTGGAGGTCTCCGGCATCAGAACCATCAAGGTATATCTTATCGATGCCGACCTCTCAGAGGAACAACTGAGGGCAGTTGCAGAAGGTCCTTTTTCCGACCCGGTAATCCAGATAGCGGCAATAAATCGTCCTCTGGCCCTGGATCTGGCCAAGAAACGTGATTTCGCCTGGGACTGGCTGATAGAATGCGGTTTCAGACCAGGGGTCACGGACAATGAAGGTCGTACTGCAAGAGAGGCCCTTGAGTTGGTTCTCGGTCGCGAACTGGGACCGGACCAAGGAGTGTACACCTCTACTCAGTACTGTATTAAAGGAAAACTTGCCAGCGATCAGGTAAAAAAGCTGGCAAGAGGACTTCTCGCAAATGATTTGATACAGAGGACCACCATAGTCTCAAGGGATATGCTTAGTGAAGTCTGGTCTGAGAAACAGAGCCCTTTTCATGCGGTTCCCCGGGTTAGAGACAAGGCTTCGGCAGTAGTAAAGGAGATAGATCTCTCTGTGCTAACGGATGAGGAGCTGACAGCCATGTCAAAAGACAGGGTGTTGGCACTCAGTCTCAAGGAAATGAAACAGATAAGGGAGTATGTCCAAAGACCTGATGTGCTGGAAGAAAGGGCCGAAGTCGGGCTTACTGGACGACTGACCGACCTTGAACTTGAGGCCCTTGCCCAGACTTGGTCAGAACACTGTAAACACAAGATATTTAACTCCATCATTCATTACAGGAATGAGAAAGAAAAAGAGACAGTAATTGAGAGCCTTTTTGATACTTATATCCAGGGAGGGACCAAGGAGATCCGCAGCAGGCTGGGATCCAATGACTGGTGTCTTTCTGTATTTAAAGATAATGCCGGTGTGATCCGATTCAATAATCATTATAATGTTGTTTTTAAGGTTGAGACCCATAACAGCCCTTCGGCCCTTGATCCCTATGGCGGTGCCCTTACAGGGATCGTAGGGGTAAATAGGGACCCGTTTGGGACTGGAATGGGGGCAAAACTGATATTCAACACCAATGTATTTTGCTTTGGGCCTCCGGATTACGACATGCCCCTTCCCAAAGGACTGCTTCACCCTAAACGCATATTCGAAGGTGTGCGAGAAGGCGTTGAACACGGGGGTAACCAGAGTGGCATCCCCACAGTAAACGGGTCTATTCTCTTCGACGAGCGCTACCTGGGAAAACCCCTTGTATTCTGCGGTACAGGGGGCATCATGCCAAAAGAGATTTGCAACAGGCCGGGCCAAGAAAAAAATGCCCGCCCAGGAGACGCCATAGTCATGTGCGGCGGCCGCATAGGAAAAGATGGAATCCACGGAGCAACCTTCTCTTCTGAGGAGCTGCATGAGGGCTCCCCGGCCACGGCAGTGCAGATAGGTGATCCCATAACGCAGAAGAAAATGACAGACTTTCTCCTAAGGGCACGGGACCTTTGCCTATACAATTCCATTACTGATAATGGCGCAGGGGGTCTTTCGTCCTCTGTGGGCGAGATGGCACAGGAGACAAACGGGTTTGAACTCTATCTTGACAGGGCACCATTGAAATATCCAGGGCTTCAGCCATGGGAAATACTGCTTTCCGAGGCCCAGGAGCGGATGACTGTGGCAGTCCCCGGGGATAGACTGGACGAATTCATGGGCCTTGCAAAGAAGATGGACGTTGAGGCCACGGTACTTGGAAATTTCACCGATTCGGGAAAATTCCATTGCCTGTACCAGGGAAAGACCGCGGCATATATGGACCTGGACTTTGTTCATAACGGACTTCCCGGGCTTGAACTCACTGCAGTCTGGACCCCCCCCGTGCACGAGGAACCCGAACTGCCTGAACCTATAGATCTCGGCGCAGAGCTCAAGGCCCTCCTTTCTCGCTATAACGTGTGCAGCAAGGAGTATGTAGTCCGCCAGTATGACCATGAGGTCCAAGGAGGGAGCGTTATAAAGCCTCTCACAGGGGCAAAGGACGACGGCCCGAGCGATGCCGCGGTCTTGAGGCCGGACCTTGAATCCCTCGAAGGCCTGGTGGTAGCCCATGGGATCTGTCCTCGCTACAGCGACATAGATACCTTTCACATGGTGTGTTGTGCGGTTGACGAGGCAGCAAGAAACGCCATATCCGTAGGAGGCAGCCTGGACCTTATGGCCGGCCTTGACAACTTTTGCTGGTGCGACCCGGTCCAGTCAAAAAAGACCCCGGACGGTCATTACAAATTGGCTCAGTTGGTAAGAGCAAACCAGGCCCTATACCAGATTTGCACTACCTATGGTGTACCATGCATTTCGGGCAAGGATAGCATGAAAAACGATGCTACTATCGGGGGAATAAAGATATCCATCCCGCCTACTTTGCTATTCTCGGTAGTAAGCCGCATACAAGATGTGCGTCTTGCAGTGACCATGGATGCAAAACACACGGGAGACCTGGTCTACATGCTTGGAACAACTTATCCCGAGCTGGGTGCTTCTGAATACTTCGCCAGGTATCATTATATTGGAAACAATGTACCGAAAGTAAGGATGAAAGACGCGCCGGCCAGGTACCGTGCCCTTTCAGATGCCATATATCAGGGCATTGTCTCATCCTGTCATGACTGTTCTGACGGTGGATTGGGGATTTCACTGGCAGAGGTCGCTTTCAGTGGTGACCTGGGTATGGTAATAGACTTAGGTGCTGTAATTGCCGAAGACGTCGACCGCCTGGACACATTGCTCTTTAGTGAAAGCCAGAGCCGCTTTGTTGTTACCATTAGAAAGGAACATCAACAGTCTTTTGAGAATACAATGAGAGATACAGGCTGTGCTATGGTAGGCGAGGTGATCGAAAAACCTGCATTGATACTTGAATATTCAGGGAAAATAGTTGTAAATGAGGGCCTGAGCTCCTTAAAAGATGCCTGGAAAAGGCCCTTGGCCTGGTAGGGATTCTTAATCCGCAAGTGACAGATAACAAAAAAAATATTCTGTCAGAAGAGGCATTTCTCATACTTCACTCAGGAGAAGTCCCAGAGGTCGCATATTATGGCTCAATCCATTATCTTACCGAAGATCCTGAAGGACCTTTGCTTAATATCGGACTACTGGATCTCATATCTCTTGAGGAAGCCGTTGTCCAGCGCTACAGGACTATTATTCTGAGAGACGTTACATCTGGAAATCGGGACAGGAGTATTTACAGAGGGCTGAAAAGATGTGCGGCTAACTGGAAGCGCCTTGTCAACTTTTCCGATAAAAGAAGTATAGATATTTCCTCCATACGCAAAGAGGTAATTGAAGCCTTGAAGGACTTTTTAAGTCAGGAAATTATGGACGTAAGCTCAGGCAAAAGGAAAACCTGTATAAATTGTTCTTATTCCGTATTGACGGAATTGGCATGCGGCCTGGGTTTGTCAAAAGATGATCTGCCTGAAAGAGTAGAGATGCTGTGCATGGGCAAGTAGATAGGTTATGTGTGGGTCAAAGGATTCAATAGCGTTTTACTATGAAATGTCACCTATGAGCTATCTACGTATTAGCAATATCTATCTGGCAATCTAACGACTATGGATAACAGCCGCGATAACAACAAATTAGTGACCTTCCTGGCCCTGGGGCTTGCAGGGCTGATACTGGCCTTGAGTCTAAGGCTTTTTCTACCCTTTTTTGAACCAATAGCCTGGGCCATTATACTGGGGCTTTTTTTCTATCCAATATACAGTTGGATGAGACGAACTCTTAAGGTGTCTGAGGGCCTGGCATCTCTGGGGATGTGTATTCTTATAATCGCTTTTATTATAATTCCGGTTTTTGCCCTTTTGGGAAGTCTTACTACCGAGGTAATAAGAGTTTACACTGAAGTTCAGGAAGACCTCAATGCTGGTGATTTTACAATAGTGCCGGATAAAAACAAATCTCCCATACTTAATAAGACAATATCTAACGTCCTTGATATCCTCAAGACTCACGAGACAAGAGTCACGGAAATATTAACTGACCTCTCAAAAAAAATGGGTGAATTTTTCCTGAAGCAGGGGACAGTGATATTCAAGAATGTAGCCAGCATCATCTTCAAGGCCGCTCTGATGCTGGTAACACTTTTTTATATTTTTAAAGATGGAGAGAGAATGCTTCAGACTTTTAAAGACCTATTGCCTCTCCCAAGGCGTGATGTAGAAAACTTGGTAAAGGCCATGGATGACGTCTTGTCTGCCACCCTTTACGGGAACCTGCTAAATGCATTTATACAAGGGAGTGTTGGCTTCTTTATCATGTGGTCGCTGGATTTCTCTGCTCCTCTTCTCTGGGGCATGATAATGGGGCTTACTACCTTTATACCAATGATAGGACCAGCCCTGGTATGGTTTCCTGCCACAATATACCTGTTCCTGGCAGGTCTCTATCTCAAGGCCGCAATACTCCTTGCTTTTAGTATCCTGATAATCAGCCAAATAGACTATTTCCTGAGGCCCCTCTTTATTAGCGGCAAGACCCAGATACACACCCTTATCCTGTTTTTCAGCATACTCGGAGGGCTTAGCGTTTTTGGTTTCCTCGGGTTGATACTCGGGCCGATACTGATGGCCCTGTGTGTGTCTATTCTCGAACTCTACCGGATGAATTCCCTGGGCCGGACACCGCAGAAAGGAGTTTGAGTATCTTATTAGATGAGCAGTGACAAACCAGGTTATCTGAGATTACTTAAAAGCGGAGAGCTGGGGCGACGGGCCGACAAGGCTTGGGAGTCTTTGTCGTGCTGTAAAATCTGTCCTCATCTTTGCCGGGTAAACAGACTTGAAGGCGAGCAGGGGTTTTGCAAGATCACCGACCAGGCAATAGTTGCCAGCTATGGTCCACACTTTGGAGAAGAGCCCCCTTTGGTGGGTAGAAAAGGATCAGGAACAGTCTTTTTCTCCTGGTGCAACTTGAGGTGTCTATATTGTCAAAACTACGAAATAAGCCATTTGGGGGCCGGCCAGGCAGTATCCACCGAGGTTCTGGCATCCATCTTTCTGTCCTTACAGAAAGATGGATGCCACAATATAAATTTCGTAACGCCATCCCATGTAGTGCCTTTTATATTAAAGGCCCTGGTACTGGCTGCTAAGGGAGGGTTGTCCATACCTCTTGTTTACAACACCGGTGGATATGATTCTATTAGGACCCTCCGGCTACTCGATGGAGTAATAGATATTTATATGCCGGATTTCAAGTACTGGGATAAAGACGTTGGAAAACATTTATCAAATATAGCACGCTATCCTCAGGTGGCAAAGAAAGCCATCAAGGAGATGCGCAGGCAGGTGGGAGACCTGATAATAGGCCCTGACGGGGTTGCGAAAAGGGGCCTTTTGATAAGGCACCTTGTCCTGCCCGGAGGACTGAGTGACACAAAATCCGTACTGAAGTTCATCGCTGAAGAGATTTCTCCAAATACTTACGTAAACATAATGGACCAGTACAGACCCTGTGGTACAGCACATAAGTATCCCCCCCTGGATCGCAGGATTACACAGGATGAGTATGCTGAGGCCTTAAGGGCCGCCAGGGATGTTGGACTCAACAGGTTGGATAAGCGCAGATGATAGTCCCTGCAGGAAAAATTTTTGCCATAGGTGATATCCACGGTTGTCTTGACAAACTAAAGACCCTCCTTGGCATGATTCAAGTAAACTGGGACAAAGACCTGATGGTCTTTCTTGGAGACTATGTGGACCGAGGACCGGATTCTCGAGGGGTAATAGAGCTGTTGCTCAATCTAAAAAAAGAACATGCGGATCGGCTGATATTTCTAAAGGGAAACCATGAATGGATGTTTATGCAGTTCCTCAATGGCGAAGACCATGATTTATTTCTCCCAAACGGTGGCAAAAAGACCCTTGAGAGTTATTCGGTTAAAAAGGACAAAATAGATATACCCCAAAGCCACCGGGATTTTCTTGATCACCTGGATTTGTATTTTGAGACCAATGATTATATATTTGTACATGCAGGGTTAAGGCCCTATATCTCCATTTCTGAACAAAGCCCTGAAGACCTCCTCTGGATCAGGTCACATTTTCTGAAATCTTCTTATGACTGGGGCAAAAGGGTTATTTTCGGTCATACACAGTTTTCTGTTCCATTAATTGAGGCCAACAAGGTAGGTATTGACACGGGTGCGGTTTATGGTGGAAGGCTCACTTGCTTGGTACTTCCGGATTTTGAATTTATATTTGCATAGGAACGGGAGAGAAATAAGTTGAACAAAAATTAACAGGATTTTTTGTTGTATTCAAGGCGCGAGGA
>JAGGRV010000162.1 GCA_021159445.1 Deltaproteobacteria bacterium
CGGTTGAAACCCTGCAAAAGCCTATCGGCTGCCAGGGAGTGTGAACGGTTACGGTCAGTTCCCTTGTAAAGGCAGAAAGGGCCGGGAGTATTGTATCGTCATCGTCATTCAACCCGGCTGAAAAACATGCCTGAAGAGAACCGTGACGTTCCAGAACCTTTTTCACACCAAATAACATGGCACAAAGCTTCTGGTCGTTGGTAAACCGGTGCCTGAAGCCGGAAAAGGTCTGGCGCATTGTTCTAAGGGAAGTCCGCTTTAAGAAGACCGATGGGGTTGGTTCCATCCGTTCAAGAACAGAGGAAACGCTCTTTAGAATATGGGCAACCCTTCCATAGGCAAGCGATGAGGCAACAAATGCCACGATTTCGCGGTCACAAAGGCACTCATAATGATATAGGAACTCAAGGGGGTCAGGATGCACAAACTCCCGGCGATTGTAGTGACGGTAAAGCTTCTCAAACTTGTCTTCTCAGGGCGCATTGGGGCAACCTATTCCCGGTAAGTTTTGACATCCTGATCCTTATAGAGTAACTTTCTTCTCAGATATGGTACTTGCCGGCTGACTTTCTGAATCGCTCAAGAAGCGATTTTCTATCAGTTCAACTTTCCCGTCAGTTTCTCTTCTCAGAAACGGATGACGCATATCCAGCTAGATGATTCACCGGATAATTGCGTTTAAACGTCAATACTGTCGGCACTCTTGTCTTATGATCACATGGGAATACGGGCATAACCTGTTGTTTGACAAAAATCTATCATGACAACAAATACAAGGCATAAAAGATTGACAGTGCTGCAAGTGGCAACGATCGACAAGCCGATCAGGCCTGATTTGGGTTATAGTCCAATAGAAACTGTTATTTACAATATTGATAAAGGACTCCGGTCCTTAGGCCATAAGTCCGTAGTTGCTTGTCCTGCCGATTCCTGTATTACCGGGGAACAATACGTGACTGTCCGGCAAAGTTTCGGTGACTATGTGTGTGAAAGCACCATGGAACAAAAAATAGCCGTTAAGATACACCTTTTGAAGGCACTTGAAAGGGCAAGGAGGGGCGACATTGATGTTATCCAGATGCACGGATGGTTGGACTACATTTACAGCGGTGTATTCAATCCAGATCTGCCAATCGTGATGACTCTTCATGTGCCCGCCAAAGACTGTTGTGTTAGAAAAGACCGGCATCAAAGCCTTAACATCATGCAGAATCCATCCGTGTATTTCGTGGCAATAAGCGAATACCAAAAACGGCAGTATAATGGATTAGCGAATATTAAAACTATCTATCATGGGATTGAAATACAAGACTGGTTTTTTAAAGAAAAACCGGCCAAAAGCGACTATTTATTCACTATAGGCAGGATAACCCGGGTCAAAGGACAGGATAAAGCCATAGAAGTTGCGAAAAAGACCGGCACTAAACTCATTATTGCCGGTTGTGTCCAGGATAAGCCCGCAGACCTGGAGTTTTTCAAAGGCCTGAAGCATTCTATCGACCTGTTTGCCGACATTTCCAAACATCCCGTTGATAAAGACTATTATGAGGAGGTAATAAAACCTTTACTGGCATGCGACAAACAGATTATCTATATCGGAGAGCTCACCAAAGAGCAAAAAAAACAATGGTATCGGCATGCGCGGGCCACTTTGTTTCCTGCACAGTGGGGGGAGCCGTTTGGACTGGTCTTGATCGAATCAATGGCATGTGGTACGCCAATCCTGGCATTCAAGAAAGGAGCCGTTCCAGAAATCGTGGTGAACGGAAAAACAGGGTTCGTGGTGGACTCTCTGGATGGTATGATTAGGGCGGTTGGCCACATCAATAGCATTGACCCCCGTGAATGTCAGAGGCATGTGCAGAATCGTTTCTCCGTTACATGTATGGCCAGGAAGTATTCAGAGTTGTATCAACAGATAGTCGACAGCCATAAAATATCAGATAACAGGCTGTCAACCGGCTATCTTTATAGACCTCTCGACCATGACGCACTATAATTATATAATAACCTAAAATGATCGGTTCAAGGATTATAGTCTACTGATATCCTTAACTTTATAACACAATGCTCAGATTAGCCTCTTTCACCTATTGGGTGAAACATAACATTCGCCCCTATTGACGCGTTATCCTTTTGTTAACAGCCAGGCAGGGCTTCAACCGGGAACCGTAAACGTTGAACCGCTCAACCCAGGAATAAATATATGCCCAGAGACATTCCGGTAAGCAATGGCAATCTCCTGTTGAATTTTGACTCGGATTATCAGATCAGAGATGTGTATTTCCCGTTAATAGGCCAGGAGAACCATTCAGAGGGAGGGCCGTTCCGTTTCGGGGTCTGGGTGGACGGACGCTGCTCCTGGATGGGCCCGGAATGGGAAAAGGACCTGAGGTATCATGATAACAGCCTCGTTACCAAGGTCTTTTTGAAGAATGCGCCCTTGGGGCTGGAGCTGCGCTGCTCTGACGTAGTTGATATGGACGTGAATGTATATATCAAGAAAGTCGAAGTGAAAAACCTGCAAGGGGAAGATCGCCAGGTGAGGCTTTTTTTCAGCCACGACTTTCACCTCTACGGCAATACTATCGGGGACACGGCCTATTTTGATCCGCGAACCCGTTCCATTATACACTACAAAGCCAACCGGTATTTTCTCATCAGTTGTTGTGAAGCCGGGGGATGCGGCGTAAGGTACTATGCATGCGGCGACAAGGAGGTGCCGGGGAGAGAGGGGACATGGAAAGACGCCGAGGATGGTGAACTTAGTGGATATCCGGTCGCCTGGGGCTGTGCCGACTCTACGATCGGGATACCTCTGTATGTGCCCCCAGGCGGGAGAGCAACGGCCTTTTACTGGGTGGCTGCAGGCCTGCGATACCATGATGTAGCTCAACTCAATCAGGTTGTTTCGGAGACAGCGCCGGAAGAACTTATAAATAAAACGTTACATTACTGGACGGCGTGGGTTCAAAAAGAATCCAGGTCTTTTGGGGACCTTCCCAAAACGGTCACTGACATTTTCGATCGAAGCCTCCTCATCTTGAGAACACAGATCGACGACCGGGGAGCAATCATCGCCGCAACCGACTCAGATATCGTCCGTTTTGGAAGAGATACATATTCTTATATGTGGGGCCGCGACGGGGCTTTCGTAGCCGCCGCTCTGGCAAAGGCCGGATACACGCACGTGTGTATGAAATTTTTCGACTTTTGCTCTAGTGTCCTATCCGAGGAAGGATATCTTTACCAGCATTATAATCCTGACGAATCATTAGCCAGCAACTGGCATCCATGGTTAGTGGATGGGAAGGCAGTGATTCCCATACAGGAAGATTCGACTGCTTTGATTCTATGGGCGCTTTGGATACACTACCAGTACTCGAAGGACATAGAATTCATAAAACCTCTCTACAAAGAACTTATTCAAAAAGCTGCCGATTTTTTGGTATCACACCGCGATCCTGAGACCCTGCTGCCCATTTCTTCCTTTGATCTATGGGAAGAACGTTACGGGGTGCATTCCTTTACCGTCGCAGCAGTGATTGCCGGCCTCAGGGCGGCGGCGAATTTTGCAAGACTCTTTCAAGATACATCCCTGGCTGAGACATATGACACGGCAGCCGATCAAACGGGAAAAGGGCTTGTTGAGCATCTATACCATCCCGGCCTGAACAGATACGCCCGCTCAGGTTACCGGAAGGACAATGGTTATGAACTCGATAAAGTAATTGACATCAGCATTTTAGGCCTCACGACTCTGGGGGTACTTACACCCCGGGACCCGCGAATGTTCGAAACGATGAAGGCTATACGCGGGCAATTATGGCTGGATACTCCTGTCGGGGGTTGTGCCAGATACCAGGATGATATCTATCAACTGGAGGATGACAGCCCGGAGGACATCCCCGGCAATCCCTGGTTTATCTCAACGCTCTGGTTGGGAGAATACTTTATCGATCGAGCTGAAAATCTTCAGGAACTTCATGAGGCCCTGCCTTACCTTGAATGGTGTGCAAAAAATGCTCTTCCCTCCGGCGTGCTTGCAGAGCAGGTACACCCTGTAAACGGTTACCCTCTTTCTGTTTCCCCGCTTACATGGAGCCATTCCACTTTCGTATGGACAGTCTTACGATATACGGAAAAGTTCAACTCTTTACAAAACTGATGGGACCGGGGAGCACCACCTGACAAGGCTTGCTAAAATACCGGCCGCTCCATTACGGGCATTCTCAACGCCCGGGCAGACAGTGACCTGGAGGACGGATCGTCAGCCTCCAGATATGGCCGGATGTACTCAACTGCATCCAGTTCTATCAACATCTCAGGATATACCTGGGCCAGACGCCCTATGCCCCACAATGCCCCTCTCCTGAGGGGTTCATATTCCAGAAAGTTCCCATCTTCCCTAGGAAATTCTTAAACGTTCCGAAACCAGGATATCCTTTGCACCCGGGATGTTCTATGCTCGAAAAGGACTCGATCTATTAATGGATATCATTTCGAAGACCGGGATCATCTTTTTGAATCGTTATGAAATGGAGATTCTGACCGGAGATTATTATAGGGAAGGTGCAGAGAAGAAGATATCACTTTTTTATTTGCATTGCCTCTTCTTTGCCCCCTTCATCAATCACTATCTTTAACAAAGCAGCAGCCACTTCTAAAGAAATATAATCTTCCTGAATAAGTTTTTCAACCAAATTACGACATCTTCCCAGATACCCGGCATCAACAGTCTCTTTAACTTTTTCTAAAAGCAAGTTTGTTCTGATCTCTTCGACATCACTGATAGAAGGAACTTTTTGAGCTATAATTTTAGTCTTTGTGAATCTTTGTATCTGAAGTTTCACCGAAATTATACCATGTAGATTCAAGCAACCATGCGCAGCAGGGCGTCGACGAAAGATTTTTTAGGGCTTTGAGGTAATTGCCGCAAACGGCATCAAAATTCTCACTCAGGGCGGCCTTGGCAATGATGTGTCTCAGATCCGAGAATGCGAAACTATTGCGCCCTCTGACTTTATGCCGACGTTCGGGGGTATTTTCCAGCCGTGCCCCATAGATCCATGTAACGGTAGCTGCCATCATAGAAAAGTTGACGTGATTGATCACTGCATAGGCATTACGGGTCTGGCTCTTGCTACTGCCAATCTCCTGTTTGATTTCCTTGAAACCGGATTCGATTTTCCACCTTGCACCGTAGTATTCGATGATCTGTTTAATGGACAAGTCCAGGTCAGTAGAAAAGAAGGCAGTCCATTGTGTCTTACGAAAGACCCAGACTACCCTGACAGGGCATTTGAGCGTCTTGAGCATGACCACATTTGTAGTAGCCGACACCTCGCGGAAATGCCCATAGAGAAATACGCGATGACTTGATGCCTTTGTTTTGAGCCTTGCTGCCATTTCGGTAGGCGTCCCCAGTCGGTTTCCATACTTGCGTGGTCTGCCGCGCTGTCCCGATGTACGTTTTGGCGCCGTAGCGTAGAGCACAGTATTGCAACGTAATCGGGAGAGCAAATGAAATGAGTCTCCAAGATACTCGCGTACAGGTTTGAACAAGCCATTGTTTCCAAACCAGCTATCACAAACAACCGTTATTGGCATACCGGCAAAATGATCGGCCAATTGAACCAACATCTCGGTCGCCTGTTCCAGCTTTGTCTGAAACAGAGTTGCTTCACCAGGGACAGTCATGTTATCTGATTTGGACGCAATTGCTTTTTTCGGTAGATAGAATCGGTGGGCAAGAGGCAGACACGCCCAGCGGCCCTTGATACGTTTCAGCAAACCAACAAGGACCACATTTTGTGCCCAGGGGTATTTGGACTGGTTGGCCTTGGCGGCATGATCGAAGAAATGTGCACAACCGAAAATCTTTCTGCCGGTCTTGGGATTGATGAAATCATCCAGGGCGATCAACAAGCGGCCGTCCGTTAGTGGATTTGGAATCATGTTCCACAATCCATGCCACAGTTTGATCCATGGAAGCTTGTTTGATGCCATGAATGTATAGAATCGACGTCTGTTTACGCTCAGACCGAAGAGAGTATTCAAAGAGCGAAGGATGTTTGAAGAGATCGAATTGGTAAAAGGGACGATGAATGCCGGCAGGACATAGACGAACCAGCGACTCCGTTGTCTACCGAGGGTGGTGGTGGAGAATTCGTTCTGAAGTGGGGTAAGGATATTGCGTAAAATAAACATGTTCAGTTGTTCCTTTCGTGATGGATATCAATAGGTTATGTTTACATCCTATCACGAAAGGGAACGTAGCGCAACATAAAAGCGTCCTAAGTGCTTGATATTATGGCATAAAATATGCGACGCATTTTACGTGCCAGTTATTTCGGTTGAGTAGCTTAAATTTGGAAAAATGTGGCTACCCTTCCCGAAACCTTCAAAAAACGGTGAAACTTTAGTTATGGCAGTTATGAAGGGAAAATCGGAAAGGTATCGAACTAAATCCGGCAGCTCTGAAAAAGAAGAAATACGTGGGTCTGCCAACCCTGCCGTGTCAGCGGCTTACTTGAACAAACGGACGCACCTGACAAA
>JAGGRV010000209.1 GCA_021159445.1 Deltaproteobacteria bacterium
GAATACAACAAAAAATCCTATTAATTTTTGTTCAACTTATTTATCTCCCGTTCCTAATGTTTAAAGGCCCTTTGACCCGTGAATGCCATGGTTACCGGGGGGTCGGCCTCGTTACATGCCTCGATAGACTCCCAATCTCTCAGGGAGCCACCTGGGTGTACGATTGCCGAAATACCCTGATTGATACCTACATCCACCCCGTCCCTGAATGGGAAGAATGCGTCAGAGACCATAACAGAGCCCGGAAGGCCGCCACTGTCTGCCTTTACCTGTTGATCGATCTCATCTTTTTCGCCAACGTCACGCTTTCCTTTACTTACCTGGAGCTCAAGGTCCTTATACGGTATTCCAAACCTGTCATAGCAGAGAATGTCTGCATACTTTGTGTATGCCTTGTGGACAGCGATTTCCGCTACACCGACTCTGTCCTGTTCGCCTGTGCCTATCCCTGTAGTTACTCCATTTTTGACATAGATTACGGAATTAGAAGTAACTCCTTGCTCAACTGCCCAGCCGAACAGTATGTCTTCGTATTCCCTATCATCCGGCAGACGATTGATCTTGTATGTCTTGCCCTGGTATTCACATTCAGCAGGTTTCAAGTCTTCCCTGGTACGGATTTTGTTTACAGGGGATTGCTGGACTATGATTCCTCCGTCTATCAGGCTCTTAAAGTCTATGAAACGCCTGTCCCAATAAGTCTCCAGTTGGTCGATTCGTTTAATCCGGATAATTCTCAGATTTTTCTTTTGGGACAGTATGTCTACTGCGCCCTCTTCATAATCAGGTGCGCACACCACCTCAAGATACTGATTGCTGAGGGCTTCGGCTGTTGTCTTGTCTATTGCCCTGTTAAGGGAAACGCAGCCGCCGAACGCCGCCAACCTGTCCGCCCTGGATGCCTTTATAACGGCATCTTCAAGGGTGTTGCCGCGGGCTACTCCACATGGGTTATTGTGTTTCACAATGACGGCAGCAGGGCTTTTGGCAAGAAATTTCAGTATATTAAGAGAATTATCTACGTCAGTGAGATTGATCTTGCCGGGGTGCTTGCCTGCCTGAATCATATCCGCTTCGTTTATTGAGCTTACCAGACCGCTTCCTGCCTCAATATAAGAGCAGTCACCCATGACAAGGTTTCCATTTACGAGTTCGTAAAGTGCTGCCTCCTGGTCCGGGTTTTCCCCGTAACGGATACCTTTTTCTTCCAGCTCTCCGGTAGAGTTGTTTTTTATCTTCCAGGTCCGTTTGCGATAGATCAGTGTTTGATTCCCGAAGGATATGCGGAGTTCCAGAGGAAACTGGTCCCCAAGCATTGTCTTATACATCTGTTTCAGGTCTTTCATCAGTGGTTTCCTCGTCTTGTTATTAGGCACTTAAGCTTAAGTGTTTTTTCAGCGGAATATTAACTAGCTGGCAACTATTCAGGCTGAAGGCGGAAGTGATCTAACAGCCTTCAGTCTTCAGTCTTCAGCCTATCCACCTAAGGATGTGATTACTCATGATTTGTCCCTATTAGCCTTCTACCTTCAGTCTATCCACCTGAATTGCACTCGCTGAAGGACAATATAGCCGGAGTCTATAATCCGTCAATGGAACGAGTGGGGGGAACTGTCGCATCCTCTAAAAGCCCCAGCCGCTTTTTTATGGCTTGCTCTTTAAGCACGCCTGAACGATACAACCCATCTGTAAAGATATAGGTCGGAACGCCTGATATACCCTTTTGTTTCAAGAAGCGGAGAGTATCTTCAACCTTGTTTTTTCCCTCCTGGCACTGATTTTCCGATTTGAGCCCGCTGTGAAGGCCTTCCAATCCCTTATTGTCACAAATGGCGGATATACACTCCTCCTTTGCACCTTTATGAAAGCTGAGAGGGAACAGCAGGACCTTTAATTGTAATTCCCCTGTTTCTGCCATATGTGCGACAATTTTCTCTGCCTTTTTGCAGTATGGGCATTGCGGGTCTGTAACGAAGTAAACAACTTCCCCTTTTGAACCCACGGTAAAGGCAGTGAGGTCTTCAAGACGTCTGATATCGGAATCAGTAAAACGATTGAGATCAGTAATTGCCTCTTTGGTGATATTAGTTCCATCTGAGGTCTTAAAGATCTGGCCGGTGATCAGAAATTCCCCCTTTGAATCAGTGTATAAGATGCGGTTTTGGCCTTTGAGGTTCACTTGGATTTCGCAAAGCCCCGGGACGGCACCGGCCCGGACTTTTATGACACTGATGTCTTGCTTGAAGGTCTCCACCACCTTCTGTTGTATGGTCTCCTTGGAAGGACAAGCAGCCGCAAGACAGTCTTGGGCCTGGACCAGGAAAAAGAGGGGCATTAGTAATAGAGACAGATAACTAAGAATGGACATTTTTGAATTCTCCTTCAACATTAGCTTAGCCACCAATCGACCCCTAAATTACGTATTACATTGAGGCCGCCCGGCAGCACAACTGTGTTTTTTATGTTGACGCTGTCAAGGAAGCACTGAACTTCATAGGCCTTGGCACCGGCATTACATATTAGTATGAGCATTTTATCCTTCGGGAGTTGTTCGTATTCGCTCCGGAACTTATCATAGGGCATGTGTCTCCAGCGGTCTTGAAATTTTTCTATGAAGCGTGCCGCCTCGGCTGGATGGCGGAGGTCAATGGCCAGCCAGTCAGGGTGACTTTCTCTCCCGTCCAGCCAGGCGATAAAGTCCTCTACGTCAATGGCCCTAAACCGGCCGGAGACTACGTTGTCAGCCACATTAGCAGTGGCATTCAGAATATCAACAGCCGTGGAGAAGGGTGGGGCATACGGCAGCTCCAGATTGCTGAAGTCGCTGATGACCGCTTTTCTCTCTAACAATCCGGCTACGGCGTTGATCCTTGCCATTAGCCCATCTCCCATGGCACCCATCCCCTGGAGCCCCAGAACCCTTTTGTCAGACTTGTCGACGACCATGTCGAGGAACATATTTTCCTTGTTTGGGAAAAATTGGGCGCGGTCATACTGTGCGCAAGGGGCGCCTATAGCGTCAAAGCCCTCTGCTTTAGCCACATCCAGGCTGAGACCCGTAGCGCCGACAGAGAGGTCAAAGACCTTCATGATAAAGCTCCCGACTACCCCATTAAAGGTACTGGGAATACCTGCCAGATTGTCTGCCACTACCCGTCCTTGGCGATTTGCTATAGAGCCCATTGGCGCATAGGCCTTTCCCCCGCTGATCAGATTATAGGTCTCAACGCAGTCGCCGGCAGCGTAAATACTGGGATCTGATGTCTGCATCCTTTGATTTACTACTATCCCGCCCTGTGAAGAGACCAGCAAACCTGCGTCTTTTGCAAGCTCTCCCCTGGGCCTGACACCCACGGCCATTATTACCAGATCTGTCTCAATCTCCCTTTTATCCGTAATAACCTTACATACATTTCCCTGGTCGTCTCCCTCGAATTTCCGGGCGGTTTCCTGTGTATATACAGTGACACCATTCTCCTTCAGGTGTTGTTCAACCATGGAAGCAATGGTCCGGTCCACAATCCTGGGGAGTATCTGCGGCATGAACTCGACAATAGTTGTTTCCACGCCCCAGAGATCAGCCATGGCCTCGGCCATTTCGATCCCGATAGCACCACCTCCGATTACAACTGCTTTGCCTACCTGACCTTTTGCAAGGCAGTCCTTTATGGCTATGGCTTTATGTAGGCTGCTGACGGTAAAGATGCCATCGAGGTCATTTCCAGGCACTGGAAGTACGTTCGGCCTGCTTCCCGTGGCCAACATCAGCTTGTCATATGGTATGGAATCCTTTTCCGTGGTGCGGACATCTTCAACATGGAGAAGTTTTTGTTTCAGGTCAATAGATAAAGCCTTTGTCAGGGTCCGTACTTCGAAACCCTTTGCCTGCTTGAAGTAATAAACGTCTCTGACCATATTGAAGGTGGTTGAACGAAGTTCTTTTTCATCTGCTACATCGCCGGAAACAAAATAGGGTATTCCGCATCCTCCATAGGAAATCAGATTATCCTGGTCCACTACGGTAATTTGAGCATCCGGCATAAGCCGTCTGGCATGGCAGGCAGCCTTTGGGCCTGCTGCCACTGCGCCTACAATTACGATTTTTTCACCCATTGCTTTTTCTCCCACCTAATTTAAATTTTGAATGTTGAGTTTTGAATATTGAATTAAGGTACAAATATATTAAACTTAGGAACGGGAGATAAATAAGTTGAACAAAAATTAATAGGATTTTTTGTTGTATTCAAGGCGCGAGGAGCGAGCATAACGGGTTATGTGATCGACGAGCAACGAAGAAGACGGCAAAAAAGACATTAATTTGTTCAAGTTATTTATTGTACGTTCCTTATTTCACAATTTAAAATTCATCATTCACAGTTCAACATTTCTTAAAACTATCACATGGGCCGATAGTATGCAAAGACAAGGATTTCTGCTATAATTCAGGTTGAGTGGTTCAGCGTTCACGGTTCCAGGTTGAAAAGCCCCAAAGGGTTTATATCGAAAGGATAATGTCTCAATTGAGGGCATAAGTATGTTTCACCCAATAGATGAAAGAAGCAAATAGACGAATTATTTAATAATGTGTTGGACGTCAAGTGCTTACAACCTTTGAACCCTGAACCTTGAACCGCTCACTTTAGGTATAAAGTATTTATATGCAAAAGAAAGATGACAAAAAAAAGGCTTCGAAGGATCCGGGCACAAGACTTCCTGATATCACCAATGAGAAGCCTGGCAGGACTGTAAATTTGCCTTCACAAAAAGACCTGGAAAAGGAGATAAGCGATTATCTTTCTAAAAGGTATGGGGGCAGAATACGGGTAGTGTCTCAGATGGCCTTCCCTTGGCAAGTAAAGCCTGATAGCACTGACCAGAAAGAAGGGACTGATTCTGAGAAGGGTCCAAAAATAAGCTTCAGTCTCAAGCCGGAGGAGCTTGAGGCCCATCTGAACAGGTATGTGGTCAGGCAGGATATGGCAAAGGCTGTTCTGGCAACAAAGATATGTACTCACTTTAACAAGATCACATATCTTCAAGAAAAGGGAAAAGATCCCCATTCGATTGGAAGCATAAAGAATAATATAATCCTCATAGGTCCTACCGGAGTTGGAAAGACATATCTTATCAAGCTCATAGCGGCGAAACTGGGCGTACCTTTCGTAAAGGGCGATGCCACAAAGTTCAGTGAGACAGGCTATGTGGGAGGAGACATAGAAGACCTGATCCGTGACTTGGTGCAAGAAGCGGATGGTGACCTTGAAAGGGCACAGTACGGGATAGTCTATATTGATGAAATTGACAAAATCGCGTCTTCTCACCACATAAGCGGACCGGATGTTTCCAGAGCCGGGGTCCAGAGGGCCTTGCTAAAACCCCTTGAGGAGACCGAGGTGGACATACGGGTCCCCCATGACCCTATTTCCCAGATACAGGCCATAGAAAGATACCGCAAGACTGGAAAAAGAGAGAAACAGAGTCTTAATACGCGCAGCATATTATTCATAGTGAGTGGCGCTTTCGGGGGCCTCAGCGACATAATAAGGGACAGGCTTAGGAAGAAGAGTATAGGCTTTGGCGCAGCGATCGATACCCAGGATGAGATGGAGTGGCTACGGCAAGTGAAGCCACAGGACCTTGTTAAATACGGCTTTGAGTCTGAGTTCGTTGGTAGGATTCCTGTTATTTCAATTCTGGAAGAGCTCTCGGAGCAGGATCTGTTTGAGATACTATGTAATCCGAACAACCCGATTATCATGAGCAAGAAGCAGGACTTCAGGGCCTATGGAATAGACCTCAAGTTCGAAGAAAATGCCCTGAGACTCCTTGCCCGTCAGGCCTATCAGGAACATACAGGGGCAAGGGCCCTTGTGAGCGTGGTGGAAAGGGTATTGCTGCCCTTTGAAAAAAAGCTGCCCTCGATTAGCGTGTCTTTTTTGGTAGTGACCAGTAATATGGTTAATGATCCGGAGGGAGAGCTCCTAAAGCTTTTAGAAAATTTACAGAACAAAGCGAGGCTGAAAAGGTATCAGGCCATACTTGCTGAGGAAAAACAGATCCTGATTTCTCGCCTTGAGCAGGAGGAGTTACCCCGGTGGGAAAACTCTAAGCTGAGGCTTACACCTAACAGGTTGGACCTTGTAGCCCATCTATCTTTGAAAGAAGATTTGGACTTTAGGGAGGCCAGTGAGAGGGTGCAATTATGGATAGAGCAGATAAAGGGTTACGAGGACTCTTTCTTTAACCGTTGCGGTCTGAGGATTAATTTAGATGAAGACGCAGTGGACAAGTTGCTGTATAGTTGTGCAGATGATTCTTCCAATCTCTATGTCCAATGTGAGAGATTGTGTAATATACTTGAATATGGTCTCACTCTTATAAGGGAAAAGACTGCGCAGGATGTCTTTAATATTTCGGCTGAAGCAGTGGATAATCCGGAGCTCTACATAAATAGACTTATTCGTACGTGCTATTAAATTGAGCGATTAGCCTTTAGCGGTTAGCTATTAGTTTAATGATTACAGGAT
>JAGGRV010000633.1 GCA_021159445.1 Deltaproteobacteria bacterium
TTTCAATGATTTCAGCTACTTTAATAATGCCGTCATGATTTCTTGTGATCTCTGAAGATAGAGAAAACTGCAGCAAGGCTTAAGCTGCCCCTGCGCATATATCCTCTTGTTATGCAGGAAGAAATTATCTATGAATTGGATCCACTTCGGATGGATTTCAACAAACGTTTGGGGAACGAGGCGTGATTATTCGTGCGCTGTTATTATTATGCCGGAGGTTGAGCGGGCGCTGCAGATGGGGAGTTGCAAAAGGTATCAAGCAGGAGGACTTGTGCCCGGAGGAGAGGACATAGATGGCTCTTCGTGAGACCAAAGGGTCGGTTACACAGCCGGCCAGGCATCCCACCATATACGAATCGCCGATTCGCTTGCTGATCGTCATCGTTTTGTCGGCGTTTGTTTCCGAAACATTGGTGATGATCGCGCTCCGCTTTATATTTTTGCCGCCATGGTGGGAAGTGATTTTTGATGCCTCGCTTCTGGTCATCCTTATTTCCCCTATACTTTATCTTTTTTTGTTCCGGCCCTTGATCCTTCATATCGGTGACCGAAGGCGGGCGGAGGAGGAGACTAGACGGACGTTTGCGGAGTTGGAGCAAATTTTTGATGCGGCGGCGGACGGGATGCGGCTCGTGGACAAGGATTTCAACGTACTTAAAGTGAACGAGACGTTTGTGGGCATGGCAGGCATTGAGAAGGATGAAGTGGTCGGCAGGAAGTGCCATCAGGTCTTTGGCGGCCCTTTGTGCCACACACCCGATTGTCCGCTCACCCGTGTTTTTCACAGTGAACAACGGGTTGAGCTGGAATTGGAGAAGCGTTGCAAGGATGGCACCAGGACATTCTATATCTTGACTGCGACACCCTTTAGGGATCTGGGGGGGTCGGCTTATCGGGATCGTTGAAGATTTCAAGGACATATCGGATCGCAGGCAGTGGGAAGAAAAGCTGCGCGATAGTGAGGCAGAGAAGCAGGCGATTCTTGACGCCTCGGTGGACGTAATCATGCAGATGGATTCCGATATGAGACTCGTCTGGGCCAACAAGAGGGCCGGGAAAATAGCCAACAAGACCATACAGGATTTCATGGGGCACAAATGTTACGAGTTTCTCAGGAATAGAGATACCGTATGTGCCGGTTGCACGTGTGTTAAGGCCTTGGAGTCAGGAAAGACAGAGTGGGGGACTTTGTATCATCCAGCCAGTGAGGGAGCAAATGAATCTTATTGGGATGTCTTCGGTGTCCCGCTTACTGGTGAAGATGGCGAAATCACCGGGGTTATCGAGATTGCGCGGGACATAACGGAAAAGATTAAGGCGGACAATGCGCTGATTCAGGCAAAGGACGACTGGGAGAATACATTTGACGCCATAACCGACATGGTGATGCTTCTGGACAGCCAACACCGCATCATCCGCGCAAATGAGGCCACGGCCAAGGTGCTCGGTACTACCAAGAAGGACCTGATCGGGAAGAGGTGTTATGAGGCGGTTCACGGCCAGGAGTACACAATCGCAGGGTGTCCCTTGATTTCCACCATGAAGACCCTGAAGCCGTGCACCAGGGAGATACACGAGGCCTGCGATGGAGGCGATAGGCACCCTCGCGGGCGGGATGGCCCATGATTTTAATAACATTCTTCAGGCGATCTCCGGTTACGTGGAGCTCTTGATTGCCAAAAAGTCCGAAGACGATCCGGATTGCAGATACCTAGGTACCATAAGCAAGTCAGTGGCGCGGGCCTCCAAACTCGTCCAGCGGCTGTTGGTGTTCAGCCGGAGGGTGGAAAGCAAGCTGAGGCCCGTTGATCTCAATGAGGAGGTCGTAGAGGTACAGAAGCTTCTTGCAAGTGCGCTTTCCAAGATGATTGATATAGAACTTGATTTGGCCGATGATTTGGAGACTGCCTTTGCAGATTCGGTGCAAATCGAGCAGATCCTGATGAATCTCGGCGTGAATGCCCGCGATGCCATGCCCGAAGGCGGCAAGCTCGTCTTTAAGACGAGGGCTGTCGCCCTGGATGCACAGTTCTGCAACACCCATTTCGGGGCAAGGCAGGGCGACCATATCAGGCTGACCGTCCAGGATACCGGTTGCGGCATCGACAAGGAGACAATGGAGCATATATTCGAGCCCTTCTATACCACCAAGGGGCTGGGGAAAGGGACCGGGCTCGGTCTGGCGATGGTATACGGTATCGTGAAGAACCATGGGGGCTATATCGAGTGTACGAGTGTGCTCGGCAAGGGGGCGGCTTTTGATATCTATTTCCCGGTATCTAGTAAGGTTGACAGATCACAGCTGGAGCCTTTGGAGGGAGAAAAGGCTGTTTTGGGCCGGGGCGAGACCATCCTTCTGGTAGATGACGAGAAGAACCTGCTCGACCTTGGACGGGATATGCTCGAGGGAGGCGGGTATGTCAGCTTGGTGGCCGAAAGTGGAGAAAGTGCCATCGATATCTACAAGAGGGAAAAGGCACGGATAGATCTGGTCATCCTGGATCTGGTCATGCCGGGCATGGGGGGATACAGGTGTTTTGAAGAGCTCCGCGCCTTAGATCCAGGTCTCAAGGTGGTTGTGGCAAGCGGCTACGCCCCCGGCAACGAGGTCGTGAAGAAGATCCTTAAATCGAGTGGGACCGCGTTTGTGCGCAAACCCTATCGGCTGGCAGATATGCTAAAGAAGGTGAGATGGTTGCTGGATGCGGCTTCAACTTGAGGTAGCGGCTGCTGGCATGCCTGGTACCAGGGGTCACTTGATTTTTATTTATCCTGATTATCCAGTTGATCCTGTCAAAAAAATGGAAATTCCTATACTATCAAGATATGTGGCAAATTTTTCTACAGTCCGTAATTCTTATTACTGCTATTTATGTCGGCCTTGTTGCTTTTCTATTTTTTACCCAATCACGCCTCATCTATTTTCCCACTAGTGAGATAGTCGCAACACCGGATCAAATCGGTTTATCGTATAAATCCGTTTCCTTTAAAGCCCCGGATGGAGTCAAGCTCTCAGGCTGGTTCATTCCGGCTGACTCGCCAAGGGGTGTGGTCATATTTTGCCATGGCAATGCAGGCAACATTTCCCACCGTCTTGAGTCTATAGAGATTTTCCATGGCCTTCGACTCAGCACCTTTATCTTTGACTATCGGGGCTATGGGGCAAGTGAAGGCACTCCTTCAGAAGAGGGCAGTTATCTCGATGTGAAAGGGGCATGGAATTACTTGATTGAGCATGAAGGATTAGCTTCGTCTGATATTATTCTTTTTGGTCGATCTCTGGGAGGCGCCGTGGCCGCATGGTTAGCCGGGCAATATACGCCAAAAGCCCTTATTATTGAATCTACTTTTACTTCAGCTCCGGATTTGGCTGGAGAACTGTATTTTTATTTGCCTGTAAAATTGCTTTGTAGATACAAGTACAATGCCTTGGCTGCCATCAGGGAAGTCCAATGTCCGGTTCTCATAGTCCATAGTCAAGAAGACGAGATCGTTTCTTTCAGGCATGGGCGAGTGCTCTTTGATGCGGCTAATGATCCAAGAGTTTTTCTTGAAATTTCAGGAAGTCATAATGAAGGATTTATTACATCGAGCAGTGTTTATCTGAACGGGCTCAAGGCCTTTCTTGATCAAGTTGATGGGAACAAATTTTAATTAGGAACGGTAACAATAATGAGACGAATGCTTCCATGGTTACTCCTTGCGTGTTTAGTGGTTTCGGGGTGCGCCGGTAACTATGTACGCCGAATGGAAGTCACCGCATATTGCGGATGTGGCAAGTGTTGCGGCTGGGAACGTGGAAGGTGGAGATATTTGAAGCTGGATGTCTGGAACCGCTACGTGAGTTCAGGAAAGCGCAAAGGCCAGCCTTACTCTGGGCATACCGCTAGTGGCACAAAACCCCATCAGCCACATCCCGGGCTCATTTCAATGGACAGTGTTGTGCATCCCTGGATGATCCCCATTCGACTGATCTTTTTCCCATGGCTCCTTATGCCACGGGATGGGACCATTGCGGCTGACACCAGATATTATCATTTTGGCACTCGGATGTATATTCCCGGTTACGGATGGGGCGTTGCGGAAGACCGGGGATCTGCCATTAAAGGACCTGATCGCATTGATGTTTACTTCAACTCCCACCAAAAGGCCCTTGCCTGGGGCAGGAAAAGAGTGGATGTACGCATTGAAAGATAAGGTTAGGTGTCGGCTGACAATTTTTTAAAACCTCAATCGCCTCATCAAGACAAAACCCATTGTGATAAGCACAAGGTGCACCATCCAAGGCGCAAAAAACGCCGGAACCATGCCGGTTTTACCCAAGGAAAGAGCAAAACTCCAGGTTACCCATGCAGCAAAACCAATAGCCACTCCTAACCCCAGGCCCAGAGAAAGACCTCCACGCTCCATGAACAGTGTAATGGTCAATCCGACCAAAAGCAGACTGCATCCTAGAAACGGATATAGGATCTGTCCCCACAATACAGTCTCTTGCTCTTTTGCAGAATATCCAGACTGTTTCAGCCTTTGGACACTCCGCCAGAGAGAAACCATATCCATCTGTGCCGGAGGTGTCTCAACAGCAACAAAATCCTCAGGGCCCTCTGCAAGATCGAGATCCAAAGACTCAAAAGCCTTAACGGAGTAGTTGGGTTCTTTTCCCATTCTTAGTTTGCGCAGTCCATGTTTAAAAATCCACTTATTACCTGAGTATGTGGCTTCAGATGCCGCCACGAACTGTGTAATTACATAATTATTGTCAAATGAAAACCATTGAACGTTTTTAAGCCTTTTGGCATCAGGACTCCCCAGTTCTGTGGCCCATATGCTGTTGTCACCCAGAAAAAAAAGCCTGTTTCCCTTCAACATCCCCCTGGGCGGTTTTTTCTTGACCTCTACCTGAAATATCGCCTGGGCACTTTCTGCTGCTTTAGGGATGTATAATGCCTTTAAGCTGACCAGGATCGCTGACAGAAAAAAAGCAGCAAGTAACAATGGGAATATTACTTTCCAGGGCTTAACTCCAAGTGAACGCATAGCAAGTAACTCCATATGCCTTGAAAGGAGCATGATACTTAGAAGCCCTGCAAGTAAAACAGCCAAGGGTGTCAGCTCATAGAGTATTTTGGGTATTGATAGAAAAAAGTAGGCCAGAGCTGAGGACATAGGCGCATTTGCCTCAATGAAATCATCCAGCCTCTCAAATACCTCAATCAGGAGATAGATCCCGATCAGTCCCGGAAGGACCAGTGCGAACATTAAAAAAAAGTTGCGAAGCAAGTACCGGCTAAGCACATTCATACTAGCGGCCCCCGTCTGTACAGCAGAATTATCAATCCAACGGTTATGCCGGCAAAGATGAAATTGGGTGCCCATAGGGCAATAACAGGTAAAATGTTGCCTGTATCGGCCAAGCTGGCTGCAAATGCCACTGAAAGGTAGTAGGCCAGAAATGCCGCAAGCCCTATGGCAATTCCTCCTGAAAATCCTGTTCTTCCGAACAGTATACCCAGCGGCGCGGCCATTATGCCCAGGATCAGGGCACCTATAGGTACTGCCAGCCTTTCGTGAAACTCAGTAAGATAGTGCACTTTGTGTCTGGCGGATGTATCAGGATCTGATGCAGCTTTAAGCAGGTCATCCAGTCCCAACTCACCTCTTTTTTGCTTACGGTCCTCTCCCGGCAGGCTCAGACGAAGGGTATAGGACTTGAAGTCAAGGGTGTCGGTCTTTCTGTAATCATCACTTATGTGATTTAATGTGCCGTTGCTCAATCGCAAACCCACTTCCAAACCACCCGGCTGAGTAAACAGTTCTCCATCCATGGCCAGGATCTGGTAGGTAGCCCGTTTTTTTCGAGCGTCCTGAATGTAAACTCCCTTGAAACGGTGACCCTGATCAAGGCTCTTGTCGACATATAGGGTAAGCTTGGACATCGGACTAAAAAAAAGCTTTTCAGGAATTCCACGCGCCAGACTACGTTCAGTCAATTCCATCATAAAATTCCTGGATGCTGTTTTTGCCTTTGGAATCACGCTGGCTGACAAAAAAAAGCTGACCAGACATGCTGTTACTGAAACCATAATCACAGGTATTATAAGTTTTTTAAGACCTGCGCCACACGCAAAAAGTGCGAGCATCTCACCGTCTCTGGAAAGACGCAAAAATCCCAGAAGTACACATAACAGCGTGGCCATAGGCAGTACAAATGCCCAAAATGTTGGAAGCATCAAGATGGCAAATCTGCCTAATTCGGTGAATTTTATCCCTGCCCTGAGTATAGGTTCTAAAAGTGGCAACAGGCTACCCAGCAACAAAAGGACACTGAGTGCACAAAAGGAAAACAGAAAAGGCAGGGCCATTTCCCTCAAGAGCATTTTAGACAATAAGGACATAAGACTCCATAACAGTAAATTGCCTAAATCACAATCAGTCTTGCTCGTAAGCGTTCACAGAGCACCGCATCTGCTTTGTTGTCGGGCACTTGAAGTACAGGAAGTACGTCTGCGT
>JAGGRV010000004.1 GCA_021159445.1 Deltaproteobacteria bacterium
TCTGCTTTGACCAGCCGAATCGCCGGATACGGACCCGTATGTCCGGTGGTGTGGGTAGCGGCCGACAAGGCTGCAATCTAGCGGGTGAAAGTCCCGCCATATCAATTGCCCGATTTGGGTATGTAGCGATACCACAGTTCTTGTGGGTAACCACAAGTCCATTGCGTGGTGTAAACGGCCTGGCCGCCCTGAAGGAATTCAGCGGTGGGTGCAACCTGGGGGCCTAGCAAGTATGGGAGCCTGAACATAACGGAATGACTGCAACCCCGAAATAGCATACCTTGTAGAAGTTGCATCGCAAGGGTAGTCCGGATGTGCCGAACTTCTCACCACTAAAGTGAGGCCAATGTTCTTCGGGAAGAAACGGGTAAGTGCACCGAAGAAACACCGCGGGGTAAGGGTCCAAGCACCTATACAAAGATTGCAGAGATAACGTCGGGAAGGGCCATCTCCCAGCAGGGACTGATGACAACCTGCAAAGACTCTCTGAAATAGGGATAACCGAAGTCAGAGAGAGGGTTTTGGTCTGGCGCATGAGCCAGTATGAGCGATGAAGGAGGGGTAATGCCCTCTGATGTGGTGCAAGACATCACGCCGCAAGAGGTAACACCTTGAGCGGGCAAAGGGGCTCTGGACACTTGGCGGATCTATGGGACAGTTTCGGGCTCAGAACCGGAGTAGCTGTGTCTCAATAAATGATCTGTCCCTATATGTAAACCAAATCGAGAGGAGTGTATATGAACCAGCATTTAAGCTTCATCGATAGTGGAAAGGCAGTAGGGGGAAAAGCCAAGGTCAGAACCGGACTCGGGAAATCCGACTGTCCGGGATCGCAGGGGGGCTTGCGGAAACGTGGGCTATGGTGAGAAAGGCCGACCATTACGTTATCGAAAGAGAGTTTATGGTAGCATTCCACCTAAGGTCAAGCGCGCCGTATTTCTATCCCGACTGGGAGGGGCGGTCAGCGATGGCCGTCCCTATCCCGATAAGTTTTTCTTTTTGAAAAAGGAGGTTTTTTATTAACACTAGACTCTTGCCAATGGTTGTTCATTAATTCTTCCTTAGGTATATCAATTAATATTTTTAATTGTTCGTCCGTTAGGTTATTTTCAACGGACGTGCATAGGCCATCTATTCTTGTCTCCAAATGTTCCTTTACTTTTGAAACACAAAATTCAATTTTTTCCAAGTCTGCATACATGGACATTGGCGTTCTAGTTGTTTGTCCGGGCCTAACCAGCCGTACCCTTCCACGAGCTGGAACATTGGGGTAATAAAACAATTGATGCCTATTCGCTTCAACTTCATGGTGAGCATAAAATTTATCTCTTAAGTCCATTGTATAAACATGTTTATCTATATCATTTTTAAAAATCTCATTAGCTTGGCTCTTAAGACTAGTTCTCCCTTCGCTTTGCCGAAATTCTTTTGCATATAAAATAACAATATAGGAGAGAATGCTTTCTGAAATTGTCCAAGGATAACAACAATTCAATAACCCTGCTAGTTTTTGCTGCTTTTCATTGTTTAGACAATTCCGTAATGCTATTAAAGCGTCCTGAGCATCATACATGTCATATTGAATTTCTATAAGTGATTCAAGTTGCTTTATTTTTTTCAGCAAGGTCGCGTCATTTCTAAACTCCGGTAGGTCTATTGGAATTGGAACTCCAACAAAATCGATTATTGCCATTTTTTATTATCCCTTAAAACATCGCGGCGCATAACCGGGATGAAAATCGCAAGATCGTTTTTCAGATCCGCGTAAATTCCCTAGATACTGGTTATGTTCTAATAGTTGTAAGCTCTCCATCCCCAGCCCTCTGTCTTCATGACTCTTTCGTGAGCATTTTTTATTGAGTAGCCACCATTTCCCTGATCATCTGTACCTAATGAAACTGTATCTAATCCATTTATATTGTATATATTCAGTAGGTTTTGCTTATTCTGAACCATCAAAGCAAAGGACACTTCATCCTGGCCCTTCAATAGTAGGATTCCAGGGTTTTCATCTTTATTTCCACCATTTAAATGCATGGTAGAGATTTTCGATTTATTGTAAAGAGAGACTGACCCACTGAAGTGATCGTTTTCAGATAACTCAATTATTGTATCTCCGTATTTGTTCGTAATTTTCAATTTTTTAAGCGTGATTTCTTCCCTATTCATTAGTTTTGTGAGTTGTCCATTCACTTCAATCAGCTGTTTTGACAGCTCGAAAAACTGAGATTGATTAGCGGTTAGTTGTTTTTTGATATTTCTTTGCACGAGGAAGAAGATCACAGACAAGAAAATTACAAGAATCAGAATTGCTATTGGAAAGATATGTTTTTTCATTACACAGCCCTTTCTCTTATATAAAACATAAGTGATTATATAGTCCCTTAATATCTACCATGATCTAAAATAGTTGATAACGGATTTCCTCCCATGTTACGCTATTTCTAACCGGATATCATTCATTCGGGCGTGATAAATAGAGAGCAGGATAACCTCACTATGATTCAAATTCCTGCCGATCTTGCCAAGCTGTACACTTCTTTTATGGAACAAAAGGGTGTGGAGACTGACCAGCATCGATATTATATTAAATGGCTGCGTTATTATATTGATTTTTGTCATAAATACAAATTCAAGCGTCAAAACAAGGAGAGCCTTTCTGCCTTTCTTGAAAAACTTAAAAAAAAAGGTTCTTCGCTGTTTAGTGTGGGTAAATTTGTAATCAGGTCTTTCTTCTTTTCGCGCCCACCAGCCATACCAGTAAGATACTGAATTCGTACAGGACTAGAAGAGGTCCGGCCAAGAGTATCTGGTTGAGGATATCAGGTGTCGGGGTGAGGATTGCTGCAGCAAGGAATACTATGAGAATGGCATACTTGCGGTATTTCCTGAGTGTGTGGGCATCTAACAGGCCTATCAGGCTCAGGAATACTATGAAAACCGGTAGCTCGAAGGCGAGTCCAAAGCCCAGAAGAAGGCGGATCGTCAGCGTGAAGTATTCACTTACACTTGGCAAGAGGCGCAGGCTTTCACCTGAATAACCGGCAAGGAATTTGAAAGCAGTGGGAAATACCACCATATATCCAAAGATTGCGCCACCGATGAACAGGAATGACGAGCATACGACAAAGGGCAGGGTCCAGCGTTTTTCATGTTCATACAGCCCAGGGGTCACAAATGCCCATATCTGATATAGAATAACAGGGCTTCCTACAAAGATTCCGCATGTGAGAGCCAGCTTGAGATAGGTGAAGAAGGCCTCGGGATATGATGTAAAGATCAGGCTTGTTTCAGGAGGCAGGACTGCCTCAAGGGGCTTTGAGAGCATGGCAAAGATCGGCTCGATTACTGCGTAGCAAATGCCAAAGCCTACACATACCGCAATAAAGCAAATGATCAGACGCCGGCGTAATTCCGCAAGGTGCTCTGTAAGACCTGTTTTTTCCTGGACGGCAAGCAGCAGGCAATAAGCAGGCAGTGCGGTTGCTTTATCAAAATTCATAGAACCAGTCATTTTTGCTGAGTATTATGGCCCCATCGGTTTCTACAAGCGCCATGTTTTCAAGACGAACCCCGCCCTGGTCCGGGAGATATATCCCAGGCTCAACAGTGACTACCATCCCGGGCCTTAGCTTTTTCCGTGACCGTTGCGAGAGGGTCGGCGCCTCATGGACCGCAAGCCCCACTCCGTGCCCCAGGGAATGGACGAACCTTGGGCCGTACCCAGCATCCTTGATTACATCTCTGGCCACTTGATCCACCTGTTTGCCTGTAAGCCCGGCTTTAAGGGCTTCCTGAGCAGCAACTTGGGCCTTGCGGACTATAGCGTATACTTCCCTGAAGGGCGGTCTGGGTTCACCAAGAAAAATAGTCCTTGTCATATCCGAGCAGTATCCTCCCAGCCTGGCCCCCATGTCTATGAGTATGGGCTCGCCCTCTTCGATTGGCCTGTCTGTGGGAACAGCATGAGGCAAAGCAGCATTGGGTCCGGAGGCCACAATGGGAGAAAAGGAAGGGCCTTCTGCATGTTGCCATAGTCCCTCAATGATACGCCAGGCAACCTCCTTCTCAGTCATGCCGGGTCCAATATCTCTCCATATGCCTCCAAGCACTTTCTCGGCTGCGAAGATGGCCTTTTTAAGGGACTCAATCTCTGAAGACGATTTAATTGAGCGCATAGTCTCGATCCGGCCACCAAGTGAGACAAACTCTGTTTCAGGCAGGGCCTTTTTAATGGCATCAAGGCGTTGGCAGGACAAAAAAACAGGTTCATAAGCAAGGTTGTGTACACTGCAGTCATGCATCAGATTCTTCAGGGCATGGGCCAGGCCACGTCTGTATATGACCAGGCGCCAGTCAGGGGCCTCATCCCTAGCCTGGACTTCGTAGCGTCCGTCTGTGAGCAAAATGGCCTCTTTGCGGAGGATTAAAAGGGCCCCTGCTGATTCGGAGATGCCAACGTCCTCTGCGGTAAACCCGCTTAAATAACGACGGTTTTCAGGACACGTTACAAGAAACGCATCCAAGCCCCGGCCGGCCAGAATGGCGCGCACCCGCTTCATACGCTGTAAGTAGTGAGATTTCATACCTTCTTATCCTTCAAAGCCAGGTGAATCCTCATGGCCTTATCTATTCGGTGTATTTTTTCCTTTTCTAATGTACCAATGAATTTCACGATCCTGCTCTTATCAAGTGTCCGAATTTGGTCAGCCTTAACCTTGGAGTCTTTTGGAAGGTTCCCGGTCCCCTTGGTCAACAATACCTCAAAAGGGTATGTTTTCTTAATATGCTTAGAGGTTATCGGTAGAATTGTCACCGTTCCTGAAAATTCGTTGTTCTTATCATTAGAAACGACCACTACGGGCCTTGTCTTGGATATTTCACGTCCTATGACTGGGTCAAGGGCTGCAAGGTAACAACTGCCTCTCCTAATATTCATCCCATCCCCTCAAATCAGCAGCTTCAAACTCTTTTGTGATGGCTAGGCTTTGTGCTCCGGCAGCTCGATAACCTTCCTCCAAGACCTTTTCCAATTCTTCCTTTTCTTTTTTCTCGATCCGTTGCTTTATGGCTTCTTTGATAAAACGGCTGCGTTTTCCTGGTCCGGCCAGCTTGTTTACCGACACCACGAGTTCTTTTGGAAGCGTGATATTCAATCGCACAGTATCTACACCCATTATGTACCCCCTGATAAGCCTAAATTATGTATTATATAATACATAACACTTGTATGTTGGTCAATAAGCATTCAACTGACAAGAATTTTCTTTAATGGCTAATACGGCTATTTAGACACGAATTTCACGGATTGTCACATGTAATCTGTGTGTCACGAAGTGACCCGTGTCAAAGAATGATTTGGGGGACACCCGGCGTTTTAATCTGAGAAATTTGCAAAGCGGTCATCTGTTTCAGGGACGATTTAGGAAAGTATTTGTAATGAGTTATTGTATCTGCTAATTACAATATTTGAGGTAATTATTGGATATCAGAAATACAACATGGAGACCGCGATGGAAATATCCTTCCAACTCTTACAGCAACACAATCCCTGGTGGTTCAGGGAGGAGATGATACTGGATGACGAGAAGATCAGGGAATATGAAAAGGTGGCCTATCGTTACATTCCACCAATACTGGCCGAGTATCCTGAAGACACTGATGCCATCCTGACACTTCGGGGGCCGAGGCAGATCGGTAAAAGCACAAGCATCAAGCTACTGATCCGAAAACTCTTGCTGGAACTGAAGGTTCCCAAGAGGTATGTTTTCTATTTTTCATTAGATAGAATTGAGGACTTTGATCAGCTTTACGAATTGGTGAACTGTTATCTTAGAGAGGTGCGCCCCACCTGTCCTCAACGCCTCCATATCTTTCTGGATGAGATATCTTTTGTGAGGGAATGGCAGCGCGGTATAAAGGCCCTTGCAGATGAGGGAAAACTAAGGAACGTTACCCTCTTGCTGACCGGCTCGAATTTGCTGGATATCAGGGAAGGGGCTGAAAGCATGCCCGGTCGGAGAGGCAAGCTTCCCAAGGTGGATTTTGAACAGTTGCCCATGACCTTTGCCGAGTTTTGCCATTTGACTGAACCTGGGATAGAGCCCGATGACACCGGCTCCCTTGAATATCACAAGGATCTCCTGCTGCACCGTTTTAGAGAATATCTCATCACTGGCGGTTTCCCTCTTTCCGTGAATCTTTTTTTCTCAAACGGTCAAATCTCTTCTTATGTATACCAGCTTTATCTGAGCTGGATAGATGGTGATATCGGCCGTTCGGGTAAGCTGGTTAGAAACCTGTATCAGATTATGTCCCGAGTCCTTGCGCATATGTCCACAGGAGTGAGTGTAACCGTTCACACTCCCTGGCAGCCGATAGGCTTTTGCAGGGTTTCAACCGCGG
>JAGGRV010000305.1 GCA_021159445.1 Deltaproteobacteria bacterium
CCGCATCTGCTTTGTTGTCGGGCACTTGAAGTACAGGGAGTACGTCTGCGTACCCGTACGCCTCGCATCTGCAGCACCCTGTAAACGATTACAGTTCGGTGGGTCGCGGTAAAACGGGCGTTGTAACCCCGTGAACGGTTACGGATAATTAAATAATTGATTGGGTAAAGGCAACTTCAAACTATGGAAAAAGCCCTTAAAGAAGCAGGACTCTTTGAAATATACGAAAAGGTCCTATCCGACACTCGCTTAAGTGCTGAAGATGGAGAACTGCTCTTCTCCACCACTCATCTGCCGGCCCTTGGTTATCTGGCCAACCTGGTAAGAGAAAGGCTTAACGGAAACCAGGCCTATTACATCTATAATCAGCATATAAACTATTCTAATATCTGTATAAATCTGTGTAAATTCTGTGCCTTTGGAAAGGAAAAGACCCATCCAGAGGCCTATGAGATGTCCATAGAAGAGATAGTCTCCAAGATAAGGGAGAGACGGGCCGAACCTATCACAGAGGTCCACATTGTCGGCGGCCTGCATCCAGACCTCCCTTACGGGTATTATATTGACATGCTGAAGGCCGTAAAGGCCGAAAGACCTGAGATCCACATCCAGGCCTTTACCTGTGTAGAGATAGCACACCTGGCAGCCATTTCAGGCCGGTCAATCACCGAAACGCTGGAAGATCTTATGCAAGCCGGCCTGGGGTCCATTCCCGGAGGTGGGGCAGAGGTCTTCAGCACCAGAATACGGGAAAAGCTCTGCCCTGGTAAGCTCTCCGGGAAGGACTGGCTGGAAGTTGCCAAAACCGCCCATAGAGCAGGTCTCAGGACCAATGCCACCATGCTCTACGGACACATTGAGACAATCCCTGAACGGATAGAGCATCTGCTGGCCCTGAGAGAGGCCCAGGACGAGACAGGCGGATTTTTGTGTTACATCCCCCTTGCTTTTCACCCCAAAAATACAAAACTGGAATACCTGTCATCCACAGGCGGGGTGGATGATCTTAAGAGTATTGCAGTATCACGACTCCTGCTCGATAACTTTTCACATATCAAGGCCTACTGGGTAATGCTTGGGCCAAAGGTTGCGCAGATCGCCCTGTCCTTTGGTGCGGACGATCTGGACGGGACTGTGTTGGAAGAAAAGATTACGCACATGGCCGGGGGAGACACCTCCCAGGCCATGACCCGCAGTGAGATCGAACACCTTATTCGACAGGCAGGGAGAAATCCGGTAGAGCGTGACACACTCTACGAGCCGGTCTGAACTCACTTTCCACCATGATTGCTCCTATAATATCAAAGTTGCGGGCCGGCAAGCGCCTTTCAGGAGATGATGCCCTCTTGCTTTATCAAGAGGCAGACCTGGATGTACTGGGCCAGCTTGCTGACGAGATAAGGCGAAGGCTGCATCCAGAACCCATTGTCACATACGTCATTGACCGGAACATTAACTATACCAATATATGCATCTCCGGTTGCAAGTTCTGCGCTTATTACTGCGCACCGGGTGACATTTCAGGCTATGTACTCTCCAGGGAAGAACTGGCCGAGAAGTTAGAGGAGACAAAATCACTCGGAGGTACACAAATCCTGCTGCAAGGCGGGCTCCATCCTGATCTCCCACTTACCTTCTACGAGGAAATGCTTTCTTTTATAAAAGACGGTTTTGCAATCCATTGCCATGCCTTTTCTCCTCCTGAGATCGTTCACTTTTCCAAAATATCAGGTCTGTCTGTAAAAGAGGTCCTGGTCAGGCTTATCAAGGCCGGACTCGCTTCCATCCCGGGTGGCGGAGCGGAAATCCTGACAGACAGGGTAAGAAAGCAGATCTCCCCAAGGAAGGCCACAACAGATGAATGGCTGAATGTAATGGAGACTGCCCACGAATTAGGGATTAAGACTACTGCTACCATGATGTACGGCCATGTGGAGCGACTAGAGGAAAGAATTGAACACCTTTTGCGCCTGAGAGACCTTCAAGACCGCACCGGCGGATTCACGGCCTTTATTGCCTGGCCCTTTCAACCCCAAAATACCGCTCTTGACGTCAGGCCATCTACCGGGCAGGAATACTTGAGACTGCTTTCCATCGCCAGGATTGTCCTTGACAACTTCCCGAACCTTCAGGCCTCATGGGTCACACAAGGTCCAAAAGTGGCCCAGATTGCCTTATTTTTTGGGGCAAATGACTTTGGCAGCACAATGATTGAGGAAAACGTGGTCGCAGCAGCCGGGGTGAGTCATCGACTCTCGGAAGCAGAAATACGTAGAATTGTAACCGGTGCAGGCTTTGAACCGCGTCAGCGTCTGATGGATTATACTTTAGTTGGTGAATCCGGTGAACACCTACAATAAATCGCCAAATCACCAAATCACCAAATCACCAAATTTTTTCCATCTTCACATAGCCAGATGGGTGGTTCCTGTCTCAAGGCCTCCAATAGAAAACGGGGCAATAGCGACCTTTGAAGGAAAAATAGTAGGTGTAGGACCGGCATCGGAACTCCGCGCAAGCTATCCGGCAAAGATAAAAGACTATGGAGACTCCATACTTTGTCCTGCCCTGATAAACACCCACTCTCACCTTGAACTCTCTCCTCTCAGGTGGCGTCTTTCTCCAAGCGGCTCCTTTGTTGACTGGGTGAGAGCTCTGATTGAGGCCCGCAGCCTGATTAGGCCTGAAGAATGGGAACCTGCCATATGTCAGGCGATAAAGGAGATGCAAGAAAACGGGATAGTTGCTGTTGGAGATGTGGGAAATCTGGATGTTATCCCACTTTTTTTTTCCAAAAAAGATGGCACATGGCCTTTCAGGGGCATCTTCTTTCAAGAACTGGTATGCCCGATACCGAATGAAACGGGAGAGGAAATCCCTCTCAGCGCTCCTTTTGTAAATGGAAAAGTTGATGAACCTAAGGACATCTTGGGGCCTTCTTTTCGCTATGCCTTTTCCGCCCATGCCCCATATTCCGTGGCACCCCAAGTCCTTAAAGCCATCAAGGCATGGGATCAGAGCCATGGCATGCCGTTTCCCATTCACGTAGCTGAATCAGAAGAGGAGATAGAGTTCCTTCAAGGTAGGCAGGGTCCCCTAAGAGAACTCTTAAAAGAAAAAGGACACTGGCCCTTGAATTATGATCTCCCCAAAGCGTCTCCTGTGAGGTATCTTGAAACATTGGGCCTGCTTGATAGGCATACGGTCTGTGTCCATTGTGTCCAGGTGGACCGGGATGACATCTCAATCCTGGCAAAAACAGGGGCCGGTGTTTGTCTGTGTCCCAGGAGCAATGTATTCCTTGGGGTAGGTGTGGCTCCTGTGGAAGAGCTTTATGCCTCAGGCATACCTTTGGCCCTTGGCACTGACAGCCTTGCAAGCAACGACCGGCTTTCCATTTTCGCCGAAATGGCAAGCCTTTCAAAGCTGGCCCCTGGTCTTCCTCCAGAGGCTATTTTTAGGGCGGGTACTTATGGTGGAGCAAGGGCCCTTGGGATATCTGAAGAATTGGGGAGTCTGGCCAGGGGCAAAGCCGCAACATTTTTGGCAGTAGAGTCCGGTCCCATTGGTAATAAAGATGTCCTGGAGTTCCTGGTCCATGAAGGATGCAGGGAATTGGGTGATTTGGTGATTGGGTGATTGGGTGATTGAAGAAGTAAAATCCGGAATAAAAATGGAACCAGAGACTATCCACGTTCAGTATGCCAAACTGGGCATTGTGAACTTTATTAATACCTCGCCGATCTATGTCCCCTGGCAGGAAATAGGTCCTCTCAATGGATGGGCGGTGGAAGAAGCCCCCCCTACTCTTTTGAACAGACATTTGGTCCAGGGGAAACTGGATGTGGGTAATATCTCCTCCTATGCATACGGGCTCAATGCAGACAGATACTACATATTGCCGGACCTGAGTATAAGTGCTACCGGCCCTGTGGGGAGCGTAATCCTCCTCAGCAAGGTCCCAATTGAAGAACTCAATGAAAAACTTGTGCTATTGACTCCTCAATCCGCAACCTCCGTCAACCTTTTGCATATAATACTTGAAGACTTTTTAGGAATGAGACCCATATTCAGGACAGGAAATTTTAAGGAACTGTCGGCAAATCCAGTGGCCCAGGCCTACCTCGCCATAGGGGACGAGGCCCTGAGGCTGCGCTCTAACCGAGACAATCTTTTTCGGTCGGACCTGGCTAAGATCTGGCTGGACCATACAGGCCTGCCTTTTGTATTTGCCGTATGGGCCATCAGGGAAGAAAGCTGGATTGCATGGCCGGGGAAAATTCATCTCCTCCATAAGCGCCTCAGCGAATGCTATCAGAAGGGTCTGAAGGAACTTGAACGTATAAGTAATCTGGTTGCCCACAAGATACCAATGACCTCATCAGACTGTCTGGAATACCTTAAGGGCATAGAACTCGACCTCTCAGAAAAAAAGCAGCAGGGCCTGCTCCATTTCTTTAGATTGCTTCATGATCGTGGTGATTTTCCCAGGGTCTTGAAGTTGAAAATGTTGCCTGCCGACGACATTGGTCATTAGTCATTATCCATCTCGGCACATTACGTTGCACAATCAACGATTCGTAATCTACCGATCAGCTATAAGCGAATCTCTATACAAGTTCCCCCGACCACAGGGCATCGAGGAAGACCTGCCACGGCAGAACTTCCAAAGAGTATCCAAGTTTTTTTGGCTGTTGTTCCAACGAAATGATAATAGCACGTTCTACTGAATGTTCTTCCAGTAGGGCCTTTAAACCCCTTGCATGTCCACTATGGACCCTTCGAGTTCCTTTGACCTCTATGGCCACATCCATATCGCCAAGTATGAAATCCACCTCAAAACCGGTGCTGGTGCGCCAGTATCGAATGTCAAGCTCAGGATTCCTGTAAGCCTGGTATGCCTTTAGTTCCATCAATATATAGTGTTCAAAGGAATGACCGAATTCGGGAGTGCCGACTTTAGGCGTGCGACGAGCCAGATAGTTGGACACCCCCACATCAAAGAGATAAAATTTTTCAGTTTCAATGAGCCTCCGATTTTTTGCTTTGCGCCAAGGCGGCACTCTAAATCCCAACAACGTATCTTCTAAAATCTGAAAATAGTTTCTAACAACTTTGGCGCTGACGCCGGTATCCCTGCCAACATTGGTATAATTGAGTAATTTACCGGAAGTCAGGGCCGCAACCCGCAGAAACTCGGCAAATGCAGGGATGTTTTGAGTAAGGGCCTCGACCGCAATTTCTTCTTTTAAATAGTCCGCCACGTAGGACCTGAGGTCCTGAATGGGATCAGGCGACAGGAAATGCGGGGGCAGAAGACCTGAAATAACAATCTGCTCCAGGTCAAAACCTTTTGTTTCAGCCCGGGTCAATGGCGCCATCGTATATCGCCAGGCACGACCGGCAAGCAGATTTGCGTGTCCACGTCGCAGTTTACGCGCACTTGATCCCGTCATCAGGAAGGAAACATCGGTATTTTCAATGAGCCAATGGATTTCGTTGAGCAGATCCGGAACCATCTGAATTTCATCAATGACCACAAGTCCCTTATGCCCCTGATAACGCTCGCGAAGCAATGAGGGACGGGATGCGTAGTCTGCAAACAGATCGGTCTTGAGCAAATCAATTAGAATTGCGTCAGGAAAATATCGGTTAACCCAATAGGTTTTGCCGGTTTTCCGAGGCCCCCAAAGGAACGCGGAGCGTTTGGGGGGTAATTCAATATTCAGCAATCTGTTCTTTATAATTTTCATATCAGGGTAATTATATCCGGATATTCTTTCCCGTCAAGTAAAATTATCCGCGAGGACGACGTGGATTTCACCATACTGGACGTATCTGATTACGATCCGCCGCATGTGCCATCCAAAACATGGAGGGAGCTTATCAAAAAGGTCTGGGAGGTTAATCCTTTGACTTGTCCGCGATGCGGCTCTGAGATGAAGATTATCAGCCTGATCCAGGATCCTGACGTAATTCGTCAGATACTCAAGCACCTGGAGCTTTGGAAACAGGATGCGGGGTCTCGATGCAAAAAGCCAAAATCGGATCATGGGCCTGTAGTCTATGAGGAATTTAATGACAGCTGAAAAATTGAACGGAAAGGAAAAAAGAAGAAAAATTAGATGCTGGCTATAATTTCACCGGCCAACTATGGTCACTTCTAAACCGGCTAAAAATGGTCACTTTCAAATCGGCGTTAATAGTCCACACCATGAATCAGTAAGATAGGCATAGTTACCAGCAGCACAGATACTTAATGCCCCTCCTTTCCCTTCGATATCATAAGCGCTTACAAGGTAATTATTCACTTTCCCCCCTGACAGCCAACAGCCTTTTTCAGGTTTCAAAGC
>JAGGRV010000259.1 GCA_021159445.1 Deltaproteobacteria bacterium
TTATTTATCTCCCGTTCCTAAGTTAAAAAAACAGTAGTTTCCTGTTAGGTTCTTGTATATAGTATTTTTGCAAATAGCGTGCTAACATATTTACGGCATAAAGTTTCTACTAAATTTTTATATGACGTTTATCCAATCAACAATTAGAAATATTTGTTTATGTTCAGACCAAATAGAGAAGAACCATAATAAATATACCGAACTGAAAGGGAATGCTTTTGTCTATATGCTAGGCTAAATAGCAGTGGGGCTCCAATTTGTCAAGTATTTGATCCTGGCTAACTCAGACCCTTTGCAGTATAATCAGTGTCAGATTAAACAGCAACTCAGTTATTTAACTCATGTCACACTCCTTGGCAGGGAGTGAATAATTGCGATGAGTGACAAGCAAAAAAAACAGCCCGGTGAAGAGACTGCTGAATTGTTGCTTGAAGTCGTGCGCCAGCTTGCGGCTGAGCTTCAACCGGGTCGGAAACAATTATCGTCAGTTACGCTGGACAGCTCACTGGATCGCGATCTTGGCCTTGACAGCCTGGCCAGGGTAGAGCTGCTAATCCGCATTGAACGAACCTTTGAGGTTATGCTGTCTGAACAGGTGCTGGCCGGCGCAGAAACGCCGCGCGACCTGTTGCGGGCCGTGCTGAGCGGTAGCCCGAAGCGGCCCCGGATAACCCCGGACCAGGTCAAACCAGCCGCCCTGGAGAAGGCGGATGCCGCGGCCCATAGCGCGCAAACCCTGGTAGAGGTGCTGGACTGGCACGTGCTGACCCATCCGGACCGTCCCCATATCCTCCTCTACGGCGAAGCTGATCACCCGGAAGAGATCACTTACCAGGCACTTAAACAAGGGGCGGAAGCAGTAGCTGCCGGGCTGCGACAAAGAGATCTCGAGCCCGGACAGACAGTGGCCATAATGCTGCCTACCAGCCGCGAGTACTTTTTCAGCTTTTTCGGGATATTGCTCGGAGGCGGCATACCGGTTCCCCTGTATCCACCGGTACGGCCGACGCAGATCGAGGAACACCTTCGCCGGCACAGGGGCATTCTGGGCAACGCACAGGCCACAATGTTAATTACTGTACCCGAGGCCCAGCAACTCGCACGCCTGCTCAAGGCCCAGGTAGAAGGACTGCGCAGCGTGGTGACCGTGCAGGAGCTCACTGCCGGGGCAGGAGAATTTAACGCTCCACCATTGCAGCCCCAGGATATCGCCTTTTTGCAATATACCTCCGGCAGCACGGGTGACCCCAAAGGCGTGGTCCTCACCCATGCCAACCTGCTGGCTAACATCCGTGCCATGGGCGAGGCCGTGCAGGCAGATTCCACAGATGTGTTCGTGAGCTGGTTGCCCCTTTACCACGACATGGGGCTGATCGGTGCCTGGTTTGGCAGCCTGTACTACGCCTGCCAAATGGTCCTGATGTCGCCCCTGGCGTTCCTGGCGCGACCGGAACAGTGGCTGTGGACCATCCATCGGCACCGCGGCACTTTGTCCCCTTCCCCCAACTTCGGTTATGAGCTCTGCCTGCGCAAGATTGATGACCGTGATATCAAGGGATTGGACCTTAGTTCCTGGCGCATCGCCTTTAACGGGGCAGAGCCGGTCAGCCCGGAGACAGTACAGCACTTCTCCGAGCGCTTTAGCCAATATGGCTTCCGGCCAAAGGCAATGACTCCTGTCTACGGACTTGCCGAGAGCTCGGTGGGCCTGGCCTTTCCGCCCCTTGATCGCGGCCCGGTCATCGACCGTATCCGGCGCGAGCCGCTCATAAGCTCAGGTCAAGCCGTGCCGGCACTGGAAACAGATACAAAGGCACTGCGCTTCGTGGCATGCGGCCGGCCCTTGCCAGGGCACCAGATCCGCATTGCAGATCCCACTGATCGCGAATTGCCTGAGCGGCAGGAAGGGCGGCTCCAGTTCCGGGGACCGTCGGTAACCAGCGGCTACTTCCGCAACCCCGGGGAAACCCGGCGTCTGTTCCACGGAGACTGGCTCGATTCCGGTGATCTGGCCTACATGGCTGGAGGAGATGTGTATCTGACCAGCCGGGTCAAAGACATCATCATACGTGGCGGTCGCAACATCTATCCATACGAGCTGGAAGAAGCTGTTGGAGAAATCCCCGGCATCCGTAAGGGTTGTGTGGCTGTCTTCGGGAGCACTGACCCTGCTTCCGGCACTGAGCGCCTGGTTGTACTGGCCGAGACCCGTGAAACGGACAGTGAGACACTTAAGCAGTTGCGCACCCGCATTATTAATGTAGCGGTTGACCTTCTGGCCATGCCCCCTGACGACGTGGTGATCGCGCCTTCGCATACGGTACTTAAGACTTCCAGCGGGAAAATCCGCCGTGCCGCCAGCCGCGAACGTTACGAGCAGGGCCGGATCGGCAAACGGCAACGGGCGGTCTGGTGGCAACTGACCCGACTCGCGCTGGGCGGCCTGCTGCCGCAACTGCGCCGTACAAGACGAATGGTAACCGATGTGCTTTACGCCTCTTACGCCTGGACACTGTTCGGGCTGGTGGCGCCTGTGACATGGCTGCTGGTCGCCCTGTTGCCGCGGTCCGGATGGCGATGGACTGTTGCGCGCGGCTCTATGCGATTGCTGGCCCGTCTTTCGCAAACACCTATTGTGGTGCACGGGCTGGATAACCTTCCGAAAGACCGCCCTATCGTACTGGTTGCCAATCACCTGAGTTATATTGACGGATTTGTGCTGGTGGCAGCCCTGCCCATTGAGTTCGGTTTTGTAGCCAAAGTAGAACTGAAAGACTATTTTACTATCCGCTTGCTGCTGTCGCGCATGGACGTGGAGTTCATCGAACGCTTTGATATTGAACGGGGTGTGGCGGACGCCCGCCGGATCGCACAAGCGGCAGCCCGCGGGAAGTCGTTACTGTTTTTTCCGGAAGGCACGTTCCAACGTATGCCGGGTCTATTGCCGTTCCACATGGGTGCATTCGTCACGGCTGCCGAGGCCGGGATGCCGGTGGTACCTGTGACAATCAGGGGAACCCGGTCCAAGCTACGTTCAGGCTCCTTGCTTCCGCGCCGCGGAGCGGTAAGCCTCACGGTCGGGAAGCCAATCACGCCGAGAGGATCAGACTGGTCTGCTGCCATCGAGCTGCGCGACGCAGCCCGCGCAGACATTCTGCGCCACTGCGGTGAACCTGAGCAGTGAAATTTGAAACTTGAAATTTGAAATTGGGAAAAACACAAGGATGTAGATGCATCACCTAATTTCAAATTTCGAATTTCCAGTTTCGACATCGGCATTCAATTCGATAATACATGCTTTTTCGAAAAAGTGTAAACTGATGAATGAAGGACGCAAAAAAAACAATGCATCCATTAACAGAATTCCATTCTGACCTTATTCCTTGCGCTGAGGCAGGCACGTTGCCAGGCCTGTTTCAGCGTCGAACCGAAAGGACGCCTGAGATCGTTGCCTACCAGCAGTATGATCCGGCCGAGAAGAGGTGGATATCCTATACCTGGCAGGAGATTCACATACAGTATTCTCGCTGGCAGCAAGCCCTGGCAGGAGAAAATCTTGAGGCTGGTGATCGTGTCGCTGTTGTTCTGCGCAACAGCGTGGAATGGGTCTGCTTTGAACAGGCCGCCATGTCTTTAGGGCTGGTGGTTGTGCCCCTGTGTACATGGGACAGTCCTGAAAACATTGCCTATATCTTGACCGACTCAGGCAGCAGGCTATTGCTCGTTGGCACTGCCCAACAATGGGAAGCGCTGGCAGAGCATTGTGCCGGGTTGCCTGCCTTGGACCATGTGCTGTGTTTGGAAAAAGAGGAGGTGACCGGGACACAACACAAGATAAAATTCAGCTATATAGCCGATTGGCTGCCGGAACGTCCGGTTGCCCCGGTCAACCTGGCCACTGATCCTCACAGGCTTGCTACAATTGTTTACACATCAGGGACAACAGGCCCTCCCAAGGGCGTAATGCTGTCTCACCTGAACATTCTCTGGAATGCAGAGGCCGTGCTAAAAGTGAATCCAGGGTACAGAGAAGATGTCTTTCTATCTTTTCTGCCCCTGTCGCATACATTCGAACGTACAGTGGGTTATTACGTTCCCATGATGGCAGGCAGTTCTGTGGCATACGCGCGTTCCGCCAAGGACCTTGCCGAGGACTTGCTGACAATACGGCCTACAGTGCTCATATCGGTGCCAAGAATCTTCGAGCGTATATATGCGAGGATACAGCAACAATTAATAGGAAAGGGGGCGCTTGCGCGGTTGCTGTTTCGCTGGGCGGAGAAAGTCGGCTGGCACCGTTTCGAGGCCGCCCAGGGCCGGGGCAGGCACGCCAACCTGTTAGAACGTATCTTATGGCCGCTTCTCCATCGATTCGTGGCAGCCAAAATACTGGCCAAGCTGGGCGGGCGTGTGCGGTTTGCAGTCAGCGGAGGGGCTCCGCTGCAAGAGAGACTTTCAAGGTTCTTTGTCGGGTTTGGCTTGCCTCTGGTACAGGGGTTCGGGCTTACCGAGACCTCACCGGTAATAAGCGCCAATCGGCTTGAAAATAATGTACCGGCCTCTGTGGGAGAGCCCTTGCCCGGCGTTGAGATCAAGATCGAACACAACGGCGAGCTCTTGTGCGCAGCCCGGGCGTCATGCTTGGCTACTGGAACCGGCCTGAATATACCCGTGCGGTTATCGATGATGATGGATGGCTGCATACAGGCGACATTGTGGAAATACTGGATCATCAAATTTATATCCGCGGGCGGCTCAAGGAGATCCTGGTGACCTCCACCGGCGAGAAGGTCTCACCAACAGACCTGGAAACGTCGATTGTCCTGGACCCACTTTTCAGCCAGGCCATGGTGGTAGGAGAAGCCAGGCCATGCGTGGCGGCGTTGCTGGTACTCAACCCCACCGAATGGCAAGTATTCGCCTCCGGGCTTGCTCTGGATCCTGAAGATCCTTCTTCACTCCAGTCGCCCGCAGCCACGAAGGAAGTCATCAAAAAAATCGCTGGACTGTTACAAAAATTTCCGGTCCATGCCCGGGTACGCTTTGTGTACATGACACTGGAGCCATGGACCATTGAGAACGGCATGATTACCGCCACTATGAAACTGAAACGGCCGGAGATCGAAAAACAGTTTGCAGAACAGATACGCAAGCTCTACGTGCGCCGAGATGTCCCAACATAATTCCGCTGAAAATACCCTTGACGGCTGTAACTTCTAATTAACATAATGCCCTGATTTTTCAAAGCTAAACGCTAACAGCTAAACGCTCAACTTAGGTGGTAACCATGTGTTAACATGAAAAGTCTGGAAAACATCCTTTTTCAGCCAGGCAGCTCTGTCCCCTGATTCATTATTTCCACATACCGCACATAGCTGAAGAGCCGGTTGCGCTTACGCAAGGTCAATTCCAGGACAACGCCTAAACACTCAAGATGTCCCAGGCACTTGTTGACCGTGGCCGGAGTGATGCCCGTTTTTTCCACCAGCCATCCGGACGTGGTGATTGGGCGCTCTATCAGGGCCTGATGAACCCGCAACGTTGACGCCGCCGCCCGGCCAAGGCGGCTGATTCTGTCACGATCCTCATTGGCAAGATCAATAAGTTGCCTGGCCGAGTCCATAGCCTGACCGGCGGTGACAATGACCGCCTCCGCAAAGAAATCGATCCAGGCCTCCCAGTCACCGGTCAGACGCACATTGTTAAGGAACGGGAGATAAATAAGTTGAACAAAAATTAATAGGATTTTTTGTTGTATTCAAGGCGCGAGGAGCGAGCATAACGGGTTATGTGATCGACGAGCAACGAAGAAGACGGCAAAAAAGACATTAATTTGTTCAAGTTATTTATTGTACGTTCCTAAGCAGCTCGTAGTAATACTGGCGGTGTGTCTTGAAGTAGAGACTGAGATAGGGCATCGGCTCCTGGATTACTTTCCGTTCGCACAAAAGCAGCGTGATCAGCAGGCGGCCAAGACGGCCGTTACCATCTAAAAACGGATGGATGGTCTCAAACTGCACATGGGCCAGAGCGGCCTTGAGGAGCGCTGGGGTCCCCAATTTTCACAAAAAGTTCCTTTGCTTAGATTGCGTTGTACATATAATATATGTATATTCATAAATATGAACATTGTATGGGAACCGAAAAAAGCGAAAACAAATTTTCTGAAACACCAAATTCGGTTTTCAGACGCCGAGCTGGTTCTTTTTGACCCTCTGGCTTTGAGCCGTGAAGATGAGGACACGGATGGTGAGCGACGATTCGTCTCTATGTAATTATTCACTTTCCCCCCTGACAGCCAACAGCCTTTTTCAGGTTTCAAAGC